>NZ_CP040094.1:432500-677500 GCF_013343235.1 Nostoc sp. TCL240-02
CGCCTTGCCTGGCCTTCAGCCTATGCTCAAAAGCCCAACCGCAAAGGGAAAAATGTCTCGGTAATTGGTGCAATTAGCTTGAAAGGACTGCTCACCCAATGGAGTGGCTTAGGTTCTATCGATGCTTTGACTTTTGATGCCTTCATCGCCCAAAAGCTCGTACCCAAACTTTGGCCTGGTGCAGTGGTGATCATGGATAACTGCTCAATCCATAAAAGTGATGAACTTGAAGCTTTGCTCATCGCTGCTGGCGCTCATCTCATTTATCTCCCCCCCTATTCTCCCGATTTTTCACCGATTGAGAATTGTTGGTCCAAGATTAAGAACATTCTCCGTCGCATCGGTGCAAGGACATACCCTGATTTACTCCAGGCATTAGATACGGCATTCGCAGAAGTGACAATAGAGAATTTGCTGGGTTGGTTTACTCACTGCTGCTACTGTACCTCACAAGACTGATAACCGCTATAAATATGGTAACAATAGCCATGAATATCAGATGGCTGGAGGTATTCGTAAAAGCAATCGCAAGCGTACTGTACGTCAAAGCGTGGTTTTGTCGAAGTAAGTAGGTGCATTACTGCGATCGCACTCAATTAGCGATACCATCAAGGTCTATAATTATTGATTTTGATTATTTGAGACCACAGTACTGGTTTTGTCATTTTCTAGTTCTCTCATTAAAGAATCAAAACCACTAGCGTTGTTTCCACCTTTAGACAATAAAGACTGAATTTTATTGATTATCGCACTCATATTGTCAGAGAAAAATCTACCAAGATTATTCACAAAGTTTTTCAGTTTCTCAAATATACTAATTTCTACAGTTGAGTACTTATTAACGATTGGATATACAACTTTTCCTTTTTCTGTTTCATAGTACTCTTGTTCAGGCATCAACATAGATGTAAGTGGCTGCATCTGTTTTGCCATATCTGCTTCGGTTCGCTTATGGCTGAGGAATAAAACATCGTAGACCTTTCCGTTCCAACTAGCCCAATAATGGTTTTGGAAAAACCACCGCTTCCCATCATCACAATTAGGCTTTTTGCCTTGGTATGGAGTAACTCCCGCTTCACTCAAAAAAGGTTTGGCAATGCTTTCAACTGTTATTTTTTCGATGCCGAAATATTCTTCTGCAACTTTTTTAAAAGCACGAGCTAATGTCTGGCAATCTCCTTCTGGAGAGCCTTTCAAGAGAGTTTCTTGGCTCTTGCTCACCATTGTGTATTGAAATTGGATATTTCCAAAGTTTTTGAATAGTTGTTCTAGGATTTTATCTTCTGGTAATGTGTCGTCTATACCATTTACTAATGTTTTGGCTAGTGAGTAATCTTGTAAAAATTTTTGTTTTTTATTTGCTGAGTTATTTGCTGCTAATATTTCTTCAGAGCTTGCTGGCTCGTTTCTGCTACCTGGTAAGGTCGTCTGTTGTCCTTCCTGGCTTTGCAAAGTAGGTGGACTAAGTTGGCTGACAACAGAAGTAGCTACTCTATCCGCTTCTTGCTCATAGCGATCTCCTTGTTGACCGATAGTGAGTTTTGGCTGTATTTTTGGTTCCCAAAGGGGCTGCATTTGTGCCAGCGATACAGTATCAGCACGTTTTATAGCCATTTTGTCAATGTTATGACCAAACTGAAAAGAGTGTTCCTTCCCTTGCTGCAACGACTCATTCATCTTGGTCTGTAATACTGTGAGTCGTTCCTGTCCGTCTGGCGTGATCGTGCCATGCTTGGCTTGGATTTGGAGTTTTGTTGCCTCGAACTGATACTCTTGAAATTTCTGATTCTCTACTTTTGCCTGTACTATAGACTTGTTGGAGCCAAGTTGAGAGTGAGTAGTTAACAAGTGCGATCGCAACTGACCTTGTTCTGACTTAGGAGCGGATGAGTCAGCTTTTTTGTGGATTTGTAGCCGTTCTTTCATCGCTGGTTTCAAAAGTCAATAGTGGTTAATCTATATATTATGTCACTTCAGATTGCTTGATTACTTATACTTAAGTCGAATACTGTTAAAACGTATCATCCATTTTTTCTACAAGACTGACGCAAACCATAGCTGAAACCTTCATTTTCAGCTAAGAGCAATTCATGTAGACGCAAAGTCGCTTCCGGCAGGGTATTGCCCAGTTTTGCATCGGTTAAGAACGCCGTACATTCAAGCAACACCATTCTTTTCGTTTCCACAGGGTAGCAACGACCCAACCATTTTGTTCTAAAGCATCAGCAACAGCTTTAGATTGTTCTAGTAAAATACCACTGAAGATTGCCCAAGTTTCAGGTTTAGCGATCGCACTCATTTCTGGAATCAACTCAATAATTACATGAGCCAAAATATTGCAAACTATACCGTCCACTGGTTTATCAAGCAGTTTTGTTAAAACGTCTACACTTCCCAGTGCTGGTAGTAAACGTTCTGAGTCAATGTCATTCAGGACACCATTACTGATAGTTGATTGCACCGCTAAAGGGTCATTATCTACTGCATAGACTTTTTCGGCTCCCAGTAGCAGCGCTCCAATGGAAAGGATACCAGAACCACAGCCAATATCTGCAATTACCAGATGTTTATGTTTGCCACTATTACCCACAAATGACTGAGGAACTCGACTCAGCCTCATTTCTAGGGATTCCAAACATAGCTGGGTGGTGGCATGGTTGCCCGTACCAAATGCTACACCAGGGTCAAGACGAATTACCAACCGTTCTGTTGTTTCTGGTAATGGTAGCCACGCGGGATTAATTAGGAAGCGATCGCCAATTTCTTGCGGATGCCAATATTGTTTCCAGCTAGTTGCCCAATCTTCCTCATCAATTAACTGCCATTGCAGTGAGGGAGATGAAACTCCTACACAGAGGGCATCTTGACGCAGCCACAGCGATAGTGCTGCCAAATCTAGCAGCTGCGTTTGAAGTGTCGATAAATAAGCCCTAACTAAAGATGAATTTCCTTTATTTTCACTAGCTGTCCCACGACAGCCAAAATCTTCCAGTCGCCAAAAGATTGAATCTTCTAGGTCTGGCTCACATAAAATCTGTAGTTCCCACCAGGTGTTTGCCATCTTTAGAGTGCTGTTAGCGCTAGCGGGGCATTTAGCCCGTGGTGAGTGGTGAGTGCTGAGTATGAGGGAGTTAGGAGTTAGGAGTTTTCTTTCTCACTTTTCTATCACTCAGCACTCACTACTCAGCACTCAGCACTCATAGAGTTACTGTATACGCGTCCCGAATACCAGGGACTTTTATAATCTCATCCAAAATGCCCTCTGGTAAAGGGTCATCTATACTCAAAGCCATTACCGCATCACCACGGACGATTTTACGACCTACTTGCATACTGGCAATATTCACATTAAAACTGCCGAGTAATGAACCAAGTTTGCCAATAATCCCCGGCATATCGCGGTGCAGGGTAAACAGCATATATTTGCTGGGTGGGACGTTAATGGGGAAACCGTCAACATCGGTTAGGTGGATTTCCCGCTCGCCTAGCAAAGCACCTGTGACCGAATGAGTACCTAAAGTACCCGTAGCTTCTAGATGAAGCGTTCCGGCATAGTCTCTGATGGAAGCATCACGGGTTTCAATTACCCGAATTCCGCGTTCTTTAGCTTCTATGCTGGCATTGACGTAATTTACCCGTTCGCGCAAAGCTTGGTAAAGTAATCCTTTCAGGGCAGCTACTACCAAAGGCTGACTTTTATTGGTTGCAAGTTCGCCTTGCAAACGAATATTGAGTACTTCCACCCGTCCGCCAGCTAGCTGTCCTACTAGATTACCCAGAGTTTCTGCTAGTTGCATGTAGGGTTTGAGTTCTTCCAACACATCGGGGCCGAGTCCGGGAATGTTTACGGCTGAACGCGCTGGTAGTCCTAAAAGTACATCCCGAATTTGTTCGGCAACATCAATTGCCACATTCACTTGAGCTTCTGCGGTAGAGGCTCCCAAGTGGGGGGTGAGGATAACTTCCTTACCTAGCGATCGCAATTCCGATTCACCCAGAGGTTCTGACTCGAACACATCCAAGGCTGCACCACCAATTTTACCCGCTTTCAAAGCTGCTGCTAAAGCTACTTCATCAATGATCCCACCACGAGCGCAGTTGATAATCCGGGCTGTAGGTTTCATTTTTGCCAGGGTTGTGGCATTGATTAAGTGCGTGGTTTCTGGGGTTTTGGGGATGTGTAGGGTGATATAGTCTGCTTGCTGGAAGAGTAAATCTAGCTCCACCAACTGACAGCCAATTTGTTCGGCTCGTTCTGTAGAAATAAAAGGGTCATAAGCTAGGAGTTTCATCCCCATTGTCTTAGCTACAGCCGCAACATGGGAGCCAATTTTACCCAAACCGACAACGCCGAGAGTTTTTTTGTAGACTTCCGCGCCAACAAAGCTATTGCGATCCCACGCACCGCGTTTCACCGAAGCGTTAGCATCGGGGATGTGGCGAGACAAAGACAGAATCATTGCTAGCGCGTGTTCAGCGGCGGCAATTGTGTTTCCCTCTGGAGAATTGACTACTACAATTCCTCGGCGTGTGGCTGCGGGAACATCCACATTATCCACACCCACGCCAGCACGGCCGATAATTTTTAGCTGAGTGCCAGCTTCAATGATTTCTTGAGTGACCCGCGTACTAGAGCGAATCATCAGTGCGTCATATTCACCAATAATTTCGAGCAGTTGGGCTGGTTTTAGACCTATTTTGACATCAACAGTAGCAACTTGCGAAAGAATGTCAATTCCAGCTTGGTCAATAGAATCTGAGACAAGAACCTTAGACATGATTACTTCATTTAAAGCTACAGGTTTTGCTGCACAAGACTTTTTAGTTTAGTCTTTATCTGTCGCACTTCAGCAAAAATTATTCGTTTGAATATGAATTTAACCTTTACTTACGCTACGTGCTGATGGTATCGAAGCGTGAGTTGCTTTCGATGGGTACTCCCTCCTCAGTATTTAAGGATGAGTGGCTGTTTGCGCCACCCTGTCGCTAAATATAAAGCATTAATAGCACTAAGCACCTATATATTTATTAATAGTTAAGAGTTACCAAAATTTTATCGGTTTAAGTAACTTCCTTGGTAGGGAATAAACGCTTGTATGCTTGACAGGGCTGCAACTTTATCAGAGGCAATGCTATACACAACCAGGAAACGAGCTAGTAACTAATATATCTGTCGAATCTTGTCTGTTTTTCAATACCACAAGTGGTATCTCTTAGTCAAAGCAAAACATTGCATAATTTAAGATAATCGGATTGTGATAGCTAGAATTTAGGCATCAAATAAATTTTATTGCTCATGATTCCGGCAGATTTAAAATTTTTTAGTAATTAAAAGCTAGCAACTATATTCAGTAGAGTATTCAATGTACATTAGTACTCTACTGAAATATAGTTGCGGAAAAATCGCTATAATTCTGGTGAGCCAAATATCCTTTGAGTTTTGGGGAAACCAGCCATGTTAGAGTACAACTTGCCAAGGTACTTACCCTCAGCTGAGGAGCTACCAGACTCTGACGAAACACCTGTGGATAATGAACTGCAAGAATTGATACCAGGTTTGCTGAAGGCGATCCTGCTAATACTTTGGGCAGAACGCATGGACTGGCTATTTGCCATAGATATGGGTATTTATTATCATCCTGATAAACCGCCCATTGTGCCAGATGGGTTTTTAAGCTTAGGGATAGAGCGGTTTTATGATGAAGAGTTGCGTCCCAGTTATGTGTTGTGGGATGAAAATGTTGTACCGATTTTCGTGTTAGAAGTAGTTTCCCAAAACTATCGCAAGGAATACACTACTAAATTGGATGAATACGAGGCTTTAGGTGTACTTTACTACGTGATTTATTCCTCTCGTCGCCGCCGCAAACCCCATCTGGAAGTACATAAGTTAGTTAATGGTAAGTATGAATTGCAAGAGGGAAACCCCGTTTGGCTACCAGAAATCGGCTTAGGAATTGGTTGCGAAAGGGGAAATTATTGCGGTGTAACGCGGGAATGGATGTATTGGTATGATGAGCAAGCACAACGATATCTCACGCCCGCAGAACAAGTAAAACAAGAAACACAACGCGCTCAACAAGAAGCACAACGCGCTCAACAAGAAACACAACGCGCTCAACAAGAAGCACAACGCGCTCAACAAGCAGAAGAACGGGTGCAACAATTGACAGAACAATTAAGAGCGCTAGGAATAGATCCAGATAATCTGGGTTAAGTAGGTAGGCATAATTAAATATTAAGATGTCATTACGAAGCAATCCCAAAGACTTTGCGATCGCTTCGCAACGCTGTTGAAATTTCTACATCTTATCAATTAGATTGCACACACTTGATGCAATTACGGCCATCTAACTTAGCGGCATATAGCGCTTGATCAACTACTTGCAATAACTCATCAGTGGTTTTTCCATGATCTGGAAACACGGCCACTCCACCTGAAACTGTTGTATATATTTCTTTACCTCTAGATTCCAACCGCGCAGCTTGAAACGATAAGCGGATATGTTCAGCGTGTTGAAACGCTTTCTCCTGTGTCAGCCCAGGTAAAGCTAATACAAATTCTTCACCACCATATCGGCATACAATGTTTTGAGAATTAGTATCACTATAGTAGCGAAGAAGGTCTGCAAATACCTGAATTACGCGATCGCCAGCCTGATGACCGAATGTATCATTAATTTTTTTAAAATAATCGATATCCATCATTATCAGGGCAACCCGCTCAGAATCCCGCGTTCCCCGTACTAGTTCTTTTGGAAATATCTCGTCAAAATAACGCCCATTAAACAAGCCTGTCAGCCCGTCCCGTATAGCCTGTTCTCGTAACTGAACCTGTAATGTTTGAATTTCAAGTACCTGTTTTTGCAAATATTCATTCGCCTGTCGCAGTTCAGATTGAGTCTGATAACGTTGGGTAATGTCACGCAAAACAAGTAAACGACCTGTTAACTGCTTGCGCTTATTGTGTAATGAAGTAATTAGTAGCTCTACATAACAAGGAGTTACCGAATTGATGAATATCTCTGTTTTGACGCTTTCATGAGTATGGTACAGCCTGATGATTTCTGGCCATTTTGCCAAAACTTGAGCAGCAGGTTGTCCAATATGCTGCTTTTTCACCCCAATAAGATGTTTTAGCGCCGGATTAAAGTCAATAATCCGATTTTGGGCATCCAACACCAGCACACCGTCACTCATATTCTCAATCAACGTATCTCTAGCTACAGGAACGAGGTCAAACATTCTGAAGCGAAAAAGGCTAACAAAATAGAACAGTCCAGCCAGCATAAAGCTCATGGGGGTGATATTTAGACCAGGAGGAGTGAGGCGGAGCATATACAAGCTAGCGCCTAATATTGGTAATACTGCACCGGCTAATGCCATACTTGACTGCCGACGAGACAGAACTGATGGCACTAAGGCTTTCTGAATAAGC
The DNA here is from genome assembly GCF_013343235.1 of Nostoc sp. TCL240-02. Classification (GTDB taxonomy): domain Bacteria; phylum Cyanobacteriota; class Cyanobacteriia; order Cyanobacteriales; family Nostocaceae; genus Nostoc. The sequence goes on from NZ_CP040094.1 coordinate 439,939, forward strand.
ATTACTACCCCTGTAAGCGTGTAGAGGTAAACGCAGGCCATAATCCAAAAAAAACCAAGATTATGTTGATAAATCACAAAATTACTTCCTTTGGGATCTGGTAAAAAGCCAGACCAGACTAAGCCATGCCATTCGTTTGTTGCTACCAAAATCACATTGAAAGTAGGGATAGCCCATAGCAACGCAGTATTTCGAGGCGTTAGCCAACGATTTTTATTCGTGAACTGCATTGCAAATATGAGGAAGAGCGTAATTACACTGCCTGAACCGACATATTCCAGCTTTGACCAAAATATTTTTTCTCGGAGCAAAATTGCTGCTGCTTCCATTGCTGCAACTGTAGCGTATCCAGCGATCGCTAGCATCATCAAAATGAAAGGCTTGCTAGCCAAACAAATTGAGCGACGCTGCCAAGCTGCAAACGCAACAGTAGTTGAGATGATTACAGTATAGCGGTTATCAGTCTACTTCAGTACAGTAGGAGAGAGCAATTCTACTGATAATTGGTGGTGATGAAAGCCTACTCTCTCGACTTGCGTCAAAAAATAGTTGATGCTTATGCCTGCGGTGACATTTCCCAACGAAAACTGGCTAAAAACTTTGGTGTCACCTTAAGTTTTGTGCAAAATTTACTCAAACGCCATCGAGAATTGGGGATGATAGGCCCCAAGGTGCGGACTGAGCAGACAGCAACAAAGTTGAATGCTGAACAGTTAGAAATCCTGCGCCAACTCGTCATAGCACAGCCCGATGCGACGTTAAGCGAATTGCGGGAACGACTTTACGAGAAAACAGAGGTCTTAATTGGGGTAGCTACGGTGAATCGGATGGTTCGCTGGAAACTTCACCTCAACCTCAAAAAAAAAGTCTCCACCTCACAAAAAAAGGTAGTGATGAAGTCCAACTAGCCCGATTTGAGTACTGGAAACTCTTGAGGGGGATACCCGTCGAAGAGCTGATTTTCTTAGATGAATCGGGAGTTAATCTGTCCTTCATCCGCAAATGTGCCCGCGCCTTGCCTGGCCTTCAGCCTATGCTCAAAAGCCCAACCGCAAAGGGAAAAATGTCTCGGTAATTGGTGCAATTAGCTTGAAAGGACTGCTCACCCAATGGAGTGGCTTAGGTTCTATCGATGCTTTGACTTTTGATGCCTTCATCGCCCAAAAGCTCGTACCCAAACTTTGGCCTGGTGCAGTGGTGATCATGGATAACTGCTCAATCCATAAAAGTGATGAACTTGAAGCTTTGCTCATCGCTGCTGGCGCTCATCTCATTTATCTCCCCCCCTATTCTCCCGATTTTTCACCGATTGAGAATTGTTGGTCCAAGATTAAGAACATTCTCCGTCGCATCGGTGCAAGGACATACCCTGATTTACTCCAGGCATTAGATACGGCATTCGCAGAAGTGACAATAGAGAATTTGCTGGGTTGGTTTACTCACTGCTGCTACTGTACCTCACAAGACTGATAACCGCTATAACGCTCAGAATAACAAAGTAGAGATTGTACTGAAAAAGCATAGTGACGAAGCATTTAATATTTGATCTCAACCTTATGAGATAAGTTTGATCCAGTAATTTTTATAATTACTTCAAAGCGATCAAGTTACAGCATAATTCTGAATTCTGAATTCTTGCAGAAAAACTATTGCTTTTTAGGGATAACGTTCCTGATTCCACTTTTAGCGCCAACAGTATCACCTTTGTATCGAGGGATGATATGAATACTGGCGTGCATAATATTTTGACCGGCGGCTCGATTAATATTCATTCCTATATTAAAGCCATCAGGTTCAAATTCTGCTTTGAGAATTTCTTGTACTTTATTCACCATAAACCAACAAGCAGATTGCTCTTTCATCGGTAGTTCAAAATAACTGCTAACGTGGCGTTTGGGAATAATTAAGATGTGTCCTTTGCTTATAGGATAGCCATCAAACATAGCATAAGCTGTTGCTGATTCAGTTAATAAATTGAGATTTTTATGAGGATTACAGAATATACAATAGTTAGATGAATTTCGCTGATGATTATAGTGAACATACTCATATACTTCCCGATATTCATCTAAGCAAATTGAAGTAAAGGGAAGTCTGGCAATACACTGATAAGTAGGTTTTTTATGGACATAATGTTCTCGGAACCCTTCTTTTTTGAGATCCCTTCTTACGGCATAATAAGCTTTACCTCCTGGTTTTAATAAATGTGATACTTCCATAAGAACATTAGCTTGTTCTTCAGTAAATAAAGCATTTAAAACATAAAAGCAAATTATTGTATCAAATTTAGTCTCAGGATATTCTGGAAAGTAATAAGGGTCATAGCCTGTAATATCACAACCTTTTTGGCGTAATATTTTAACATCATTACCAAAGCCACAACCAAAGTCTAGTATTTTGCCTTGGAGAAGGTTTTGATTCAATAAAAACTGTGCAGGAAATGATAGATAACTTCTTTCGATCGCAGTAAGATGGCTGAACTTATTTTTTTGCTGTTTCATAGAATTTTGGTGATGTCCCAAAATTATTATTCCCAGCATTTGCTTAGGTTATGCGATGTCTACGACGGGTGGTTCCTGAGCGCAGTCGAAGGGCTACGCCTACGCATCAGGGTCAATACCTAGCTCATGTAACTTAGCTGCTAATATATCAGCACGTTGGCGTTCCTGTTCAGCGCGTTGTCGTTCCTGTTCAGCGCGTTGGCGTTCTTGTTCAGCACGTTGGCGTTCCTGTTCAGCGCGTTGGCGTTCTTGTTCAGCACGTTGGCGTTCCTGTTGGGCTTGTTCGCTGCTCCACAACAGCATATTTCCTTCTGTATCCCACCAGCGCAGCCAATTCATGGTTTGGCATAATCTTTCACCTTGCCAAATTCCGAGAAATAACTCTAACTCAGGAATCCAGTAGCGTCCATTAGCGTCTGCTTGCTGCAAAGTATATTGTCCATTTTGCAAGCAGCGTAGTTCTATGCTTGGTTCGTAGGGATCGTAGGTTACGTATGTTGGAACTTGGAGAATCTTTTCGTAATAATAGAGTTTACCGTAGGGTGGAGTTGAACGGACTGATAGTTCTCCACCTTCTGTATCTGAGAGAAATTCCATCACTACGGCCACAGCAGCACCTTCTAAATTCGGGGTGTAGCTGCGACGAACTACATTTGTTCCTACAGACTGGACTTGAGGGACATAAAACCAGTCTGGAGCTTTGACAACAATTTTTTTGTTGACTGTGGCTACAAGTCCAAAATTAGAGCCAATCAGCATTTGAGGTTGGATGCGTCCTGTGCTTCCCAAAGCATCGGTAAGCGCAGCAGCGATCGCAGGTTGTTGAATATTTTCCACTGGATCGTCAGGTAAAATGAAGTCGGCTGGAAGTGCTTCCCAAGTAACAATTGGTTCTTTTTGGATGGGGTTAACTTGTAGAACCATAAAATTATTCCTAATATCCATGCACAGTATATTAGTTATTTTTAACAAATCTTCAGCCAGCATCGCTTTTAAGCTAAAAACCCAGAAATCTGGAAAGATTTCTCTGACAGGTGTATATACTCGTAGTCAAGCACTTAGCAGGCGTGAGTATGATAGTTGAGTGGTTTACTCTCTGGATAGGTCAAAAAGCGGTTGGATTTCTTGTCAAAACTATTATTAGCGAAGATTTTTTCAAAGATTTAGTCAAGGACTACGCTAAAGATTTTTTCAAACATACCTTTAATAATGCTGTAACCGCGCCCTTTAAGCAAGAACCGCTTCAGAAAGTTGTAGTCATGGCGCTGACAGAATTTTTGCAACTGATGCAGCAGCAGTTAAAGGTTCGTTGCAAACTTGATGAAGCTGAAATTCAAAATTATGCTGAAGATATCAATAAATTTATCCGTGATAAGTCGGTTAAAGAAATTCTTGGCCAGGCTTTTGATATTAAATGTGATTCTCTAGATTTTAAAACACTAGTAGATAGTTGGAAAAGACTTCAACTCAAACCTCTACCACCTAAATTTAACTGGCAAACAATTACAGAGCAGTATCTCATACAAGTTCAAGATATTCTTTCGGATTCAGAAGAGTTACGCTATATATTAGAACTTCAGAAATTATCTAGTATTGATAAGACTTTAAAAGAAAACGCAGATACTCCCAAGGATTTTAATTTACCGCAATATTTAGAAACCATTCGTGAACGCTACGGTAATCTGAAGTTAGATAGTTTAGAAAGTACATCCCGCGAACATCCGGTAAGCTTATGGCAAATGTTTATCCCGCAAAATGTGCGGCAAGTTTATCAGGTTTTACCAGAACTGCCTAAAGAATATCTCCGCAGACTACAAGAAAGTAAGCAATTAGATACGGAATTTGAAATAGACAAATTTCAAGAAGAAACAGAACGTTATCAACGCACTTATTTTGAACAGCCAATCCGTTCAGTATTAGATGTTATCCGAGAGAAGCAACGTAAGAATTATCTAGTTATTTTAGGTGATCCTGGTTCCGGTAAGTCTACATTGTTGCAATACCTAACGTTGGATTGGGTAGAAAAAACTCTCGAACAGAATGATTTTAATCTGCCAATTCCTTTGCTGATTGAATTACGCAATTATATGCGCGATCGCGATACGGGTAGTTGTAATAATTTTCTCCAATTTTACCATAATAGTCCCAATTGTTTTTATCACCTCAATCAGCATAAATTGCATGAGCAGCTAAAGGCTGGTAACGCTTTAGTCATGTTTGATGGTTTGGATGAAATCTTTGAATCGGCGAAGCGGGAGGAAGTAATTACCTGTATTCATCGCTTCACTAATGAATATCCCGATGTGCAGGTTATTGTCACTTCTCGAATCATCGGCTATAAGCAGCAACAGTTGCGAGATGCAGAATTTCGCCACTTTATGTTGCAAGATTTAGAACTAGCGCAGATTCAAGATTTTATCGAACGTTGGCATGATAAAACTTTTACTCATGCCGAGGAAAGAGATAAAAATATCAAACGAGAGCGTCTACAAAGAGTAATTAATGAATCAAAAGCAATTGCAGAACTAGCACAAAATCCTCTGCTGTTAACCATGATGGCAATTCTCAATCTCAAGCGAGAATTACCCAGAGATAGAAGTGAACTGTATAAAGATGCTTCAGAGGTTCTGCTGCATAATTGGGACGATGGACGCAATTTAAAGCCCGATGAACGTCTGGACATTATTGATTATAAAGATAAACAGGCTATGTTGCGTCAAGTCGCTTATCTTATGCAAACTAGTGAAAAAGGTTTAGCTGGCAACATTATCTATGCGGATGATTTAGAAGCAATATTCACTAAATATCTGCAAAGCATACCAGTGAGTGATGCCAGAGATAAAGCCAGGCGGTTGATGAAACTACTGCGCGATCGCAATTTTATTTTATGTTTCTTGGGTGCAGATTACTATGCCTTTGTGCATCGGACTTTTTTAGAATATTTTTGTGCTTGGGAGTTTGTTTGGCAGTTTGAGAAGGAACGCAGTATTTCAATTGAGGATCTCAAAACTAAAGTTTTTGGCAAACACTGGCAAAATGAAACTTGGCATGAGGTGTTGCTGTTAATTGCGGAAATGATTGAGGCTAAATTTGGTGGTGAAATTCTTGATTACTTAATGGTGCAAGATGGGGAAGAGAAAAAGTTTATCAACTTGTTTTTAGCGGCTAAATGTCTTGCAGAAGTGAGAAATCGCTCGGTGATTGCATCAGTGGCTACTAAATTACTTAAGGAGCTAAAAGATTTAACTAAATATGACCTCTGGTACTATTACTCCCTTTCTGATAACGAAGAAACTAAGCTAGTTCAGGAAATTCGCACTCAAGCAGTTGCAACAATTGCTGCAATTTGGAAAGATAACAGCGATACCTTACACTGGCTCAAAGACCGCGCCAATGCTGATAATGAATGGTATGTGCGACGTGCAGCCATTCAAGCATTAGCTAGCAATTTCAAAGATGACCCGGACACCCACTCATTTCTCAAAGACCGCCTCACTGCTGATAATTCATGGAGCGTACGAGGTGTAGCCATCCAAGCATTAGCCAGCAATTTCAAAGATGACCCGGACACTTTCTTGATTCTCAAAGACTTCGCCACTACTGATGAATCTGGGGACGTGCGATGTACAGCCATCCAAGCATTAGCCAGCAATTTCAAAGATGAATCGGACACTTTCTTGTTTCTCAAAGACTGCGCCACCGCTGATGAATCTGGGAATGTCCAACGTGCAGCCATCGAAGCATTAGCCAGTAATTTTAAAAATGACCCAGACACTTTCTTGTTTCTCAAAGACCTTACCACTGCTGATGAATCTGGGAATGTGCGAGGTGCAGCTATCGAAGCATTAGCCAGTAATTTTAAAGATGACCCAGACACCTGCTCGTTTCTCAAAGACCTTGCCACTGCTGATGAATCTGGGAATGTACGAGGTGCAGCTATCGAAGCATTAGCCAGTAATTTTAAAGATGACCCAGCTACCTGCTCGATTCTCAAAGACCGCGCCACCTCTGACGAATCTGGGTATGTACGAGGTGTAGTCATCGAAGCATTAGCTAGTAATTTCAAAGATGACCCAGACACTTACTCATTTCTCAAAAACCGCGTCACTGTTGATAATAACAGGGATGTGCGACGTGTAGCCATCAAAGCATTAGCCAGTAATTTCAAAGATGACCCGGACACTTGCTCGATTTTTAAAGACCGCGCCACTGTTGATAAATCTGGGGAAGTGCGATGTGCAGCCATCCGAGCATTAGCCAGCAATTTTCCAGACGATCTCGATACCCACTTGTTTTTCAAAGAACGCGCCACCGTTGATGATGGGGATGTGCGACGTGTAGCCATCCGAGCATTAGCCAGCAATTTTCCAGACGATCTCGATACCCACTTGTTTTTCAAAGAACGCGCCACTGTTGATGATGATGGGAATGTACGAGTTGCTGCCATCCGAGCATTAGCCAGCAATTTCTCAGACGATCTCGATACCCACTTGTTTTTCAAAGAACGCGCCACTATTGACGATGATAGGAATGTACGAGTTGCAGCCATCCAAGCATTAGCCAAACACTTCAGAAATCAGCCTGAGTTGTTTGAAATTTACTACAACTGTGCTATCAATGAATCCTTTGAGGGTAGCCATAACCCTTGGTCGCACCCTAACCCTCGGCGCGTTGCACTGGAGATAATGATCAAGCAATTTTCTCAACATCCCCAGACTTTACCACTATTGCGGGACAAAGCAGAGAACGACCCAGATGAGAAAGTGCGAGAGTTTGCTCAACAGAAGTTGGCAGAATTAGAGAAGTAGCTTGACAAACTCAGGTTATATTATGAAACGAAAATGTAGGTATTTGATTATAAACTTCTGCATTTTCTTCAAGAGCTTGACGTATATCGTATTGCGTTTGTAAATTTAACCAAAACTGAGCGCTGTTACCAAAATAGCGAGATAAACGCAAAGCTGTATCTGCTGTAATAGTACGTTTTCCAGATAAAATTTCACTAATTCTTGTCTGAGCTACACCTATATCTTTGCTTAATCGATAAGGGGTGATATTTAGTGGCTCTAAAAATTCTAGTTGTAGGATTTCTCCAGGGTAAATATTTGGCAAACGGTTGTTGTTCATGATTATTTCCAGGCATCAGTGATAATCTACTATTTCAACTTCCGAAACATTGTTCTCATCCGTCCAAACAAAGCAGATTCGCCATTGATTATTAATACGAATACTGTATTGCCCTTTCCTATTGCCAAGTAGCTTTTCTAAACGATTACCAGGTGGAACGCGTAAATCATTAATTGATGTTGCAGCGTCAAGAATAAGCAGTTTTCGTAAAGCAGTTTTTTGGATATTGGGAGGATACTGAGAGGATATAAAGCCGTCAAAGATAAGCTTTGTCTCTTCAGATTTAAAACTAACAATCACAATCCTATCGCTTTGCGTTACTATCGTCAAACGTTAGTATATACTTCAAGGTGAGCTTGCGAATTTCCTTGGTCAAATCTGCAATGACACCAGACTCTCAAAATTGCTCAATAACTTTTAGATATATTGAATGAATTATCCTGAGCAGATACACATGGTGAACTGTTACCCAAGCCGAAGACACTAAAGTAGCATAACTCCAAAAAAGCGATCGCTAAACATCTACCCAAATCATCCTAAATTCTCGAAAATTACGCACTCAGAACACCGTCTAGCCGTAGTTGCATTAAACGGAGCCGAATTTGATTGCAACAATCAGATAGAAAGTGGTTTTCAATCCACTTAATCTAGTGTTAGCAGCTTTGTACATAGCGTAACAGAAAGGGCAGAGGTGGCATGAATGCAATTACAACAGACACAACTTTTAGAGGAAACCCTCTGGAAAGCCGTTCTCAATCGAGATGCCACAATTGACGGCAAGTTTTTCTACGGCGTTCGTTCCACAGGCATTTATTGCCGACCTATTTGCCCTAGTCGCAGACCAAATCGCAATCAAGTTTGTTTTTTCCAGTCAGCAAAAGAGGCTCAAAGTGCAGGTTTTCGACCTTGTAAGCGCTGTCAGCCACAATCTGAAACAGTTTCAAATCCAGCAAAAGCGAAAGTCTTAGCAGTATGTCGATACATTGAAGCACAAAGCGATCGCATCCCCACCCTCTCAGAATTATGCTCTCAGGTGGAAATGAGTCCTAGTTATTTGCAAAAGCTATTCAAGCAAATAATTGGTGTATCCCCTTTTCAATATGCAGATGCACTGCGTAGCCAACGATTAAAGCAGCGTCTCCAGTCAGGGGAGGAAATTGCTCATGCAGTTTACGACACGGGGTATGGTTCAAGTAGTCAAATTTATGAGAAAGCACCGAAGCAACTGGGAATGACACCAAAAATTTACCAACAAGCTGGAAAGACAATCAACATTGTCTATGCGATCGCTCCATGTCCGCTAGGATATTTACTAGTGGCAACAACAGACAAGGGTATCTGCGCCGTTAAACTAGGTGATGAAGTAGACAAACTTGAACACATCTTGAATCAAGAATTTCACCAAGCGCACATCATACGTGATGACCACATACAAAAAGAATGGATACAAGCAATCCTCAGCTTAATTGCGGGAAACGAAACACATCTCGATTTACCACTCGATATCCGTGGGACAGCATTTCAGAAACAGGTTTGGCAAGTATTACAAAAAATTCCCTATAGCGAAACTCGTACCTACACTGATATTGCTCGTGATATTGCCAAACCCCAAGCAGTCCGCGCCGTGGGGAATGCTTGTGGAGCTAACCCGATCGCAGTGATCATACCCTGTCATCGGGTGCTGCGGAGTGATGGCAGTCTTGGTGGTTATCGTTGGGGGATTGAGCGCAAACAAAAACTGCTTATACAAGAATCGAAATTGAGCAAAGATGACTCAAATACCTGAACTAGAATCATTGACTGAAGAAAGTCTCACCCGTGGTTTAATGGTGCTTGCCAATATTGACAGCGATTTGGCTCGGATTTTAGAAACACTCGGTACTCCACCAATATGGTCAAGAGAACCGGGTTTTGCAACGCTTCTGTGCATAATTCTGGAACAGCAAGTTTCCGTAACAGCTGCAAGGGCTGTATTTAACCGTCTATGTGGGGTTGTTGTATCGCTAACGCCAGAAAATTTTTTGACATTGGATGATATTCAATTGAGAGGGATTGGATTTAGTCGGCAAAAGATTCTATACTGTCGTGGATTGGCGAATGCGATCGCAAACGATCAGCTTGACCTCAGAAAGCTGAAAAGAATGGATGAAACTACTATCAGAACTGAGTTAAAGCGCCTCAAAGGTATAGGAGACTGGACAGTTGATATTTATTTGCTCATGGCGTTGCAACGTCCTGATGTCTTTCCTAAAGGCGATTTAGCGATCGCGATCGCTTTGCAAAAACTCAAAAACTTGGCGACACGTCCAACACCAGTTCAACTGGAAGCAATGACACAGCACTGGCGGCCGTGGCGAGCAGTTGCAGCAAGACTTCTATGGCACTATTACCTAAGTAATCCCAAATAATTGCTTCTTCTCCCTTCTCTAACGAGACGCTGCGCGTTCACGTAGTGTCTCGTAGAGAAGGCGCACTTGGTGGTTCGTATAATAAATATAAACTAAATGGCAGAAAATCAATTAAGCCTAACAACAGAAAAGTCTGATAAAACTTTAAACATCCTGCCGATAATCATAGTAATAATTGCATTATTAGCTTTATCTTCAACAGCAATATTTATTAAAATTGCTCTTAGAGAAATGAGTGCTACTGCTACATTATTTAATCGTTTATGGATAGCGACTATTATCTTTGGATTATGGAGTGGAATTAACCAAGCACGAACTCAGATTAAAGATGATGAACCTGTATTACCACAACAGCCTTATCCAATCAAAGAGATAGCGTTTTTAATAGCAGTGGGTCTAGTTCATGTATTAGGTCGATTATCTTGGACTTGGGCGCTAACCCAGACTGGTGCTGCTAATGCTAATGCGTTAGGTAGCCTTAATCCGCTATTTACTACATTAGGAGGATGGCTATTTTTTAAGCAGATTTTTGGGCGCAAATTTATCATAGGTCTGATATTAGCCATAATCGGCGCGATCGCAGTTGGATTTGAAGATTTATTACGTTCTAATAATAATTTTACAGGTGATGCTGTTGCCCTGATATCGTCGATATTTTATGCAGCAAACTTTTTACTAATCGAGCAAATCCGCAATAAGTTTTCAATTATTACTATCCTTCTGTGGCGCTGTGTCATCGCGACTTCATTGATGGTTCCAGTAGTGCTAATCTTTGAAAAACAACCTTTGCCAGTTTCTTTGTCGGGGTGGTTAGTAGTATTTGCACTAGCTGCTATTTGCGAAGCCTTGGGTCATGGGCTAATTGTATACAGCTTGAAAACGTTTTCTTCAGGATTCATCTCTTTACTTTTGTTACTCAATCCCGTGATTGTTGCTATTCTTGCTTGGATACTTTTCTCAGAAAATTTGAGTGTTTTTAACTTGCTAGGGTTGGCATTAATTTTAGGGGGTATATATTTAGCAATTTCTAACCAAGGATCTATCAAATCTAGCGTTAATCCCCCCATACAATCTCTACAAGAAAGTGAATCTTAATAAGTTCGTAGTAAGGACTTTAGTCCTGATTTTCTAAGAGGCTGTTTTAAAAGTCCTCTTATCGGTAATAAAACGTTTTAGATCCCCCTAAATCCCCCTTAAAAAGGGGGACTTTGATTCCGGTTCCCCCCTTTTTTAAGGGGGGTTAGGGGGGATCAATAAGTGCCTAAAATCACAGCCAACCACTTTTCAAACATCCTCTAAACACTAAAGTCCTTACTACAAACCCTCAAAATAACTCTAATACTTGCGTAATCTCGGTGATAAGTCGGTTACAGTTTCCCCGTGAAGACTCGTTCAGCCGGGCCTATCATGTAAACCCGTTGGTCGATTTCTGACCATTCAATTTGCAAGGAGCCACCAGGTAATTCTACAGTGGCGGTGCGATCGCATTTCCCGGTTAACACACCAGCCACTAAAGAAGCGCAAGCACCAGTCCCGCAAGCTAATGTAATCCCAGCACCTCGTTCCCACACCCGCATTTTTAAATAGTCACGGCGTACCACTTGAATAAATTCAGTATTTATGCGTTGGGGAAAAGCTGGGTGATGCTCAAATTTCGGGCCTATGCTTTCTAGTTCAATTGCTGCTACATCTTCCACAAAGGTAATGCAGTGAGGATTTCCCATACTTACACAAGTTACTTCCCAAGTTTGTCCCGCCACTTCCAACGGCTGAGAAATTACTTTTTCTTCAACAGGTGCAAGGGTGGTAGGAATTTCACCAGCGAGTAATCTGGGTAAACCCATATCCACCTTCACTTGACCATTAGGCAAGATTTGGGGAATCATCACGCCAGCTAAAGTATGAATGCGATACGTGATTGAGGATTGAGAAGACTCTTCCCCAGTCCCTAGTCCCAAGTCCCTAGTCCCCAGTTTCTCTAAATCTGCCAAAAAGCCAGCTAAACAGCGAATGCCATTGCCACACATTTCTGGTTCTGAACCATCAGAATTAAAAATCCGCATGGTGTAGTCAGTGCCGTTTTCTCCAGGTAGGGCAAAAATTACACCATCAGCACCGATACCAAAATGGCGATCGCACAACTGAATGGCTTGTTCTGGAGTCAATACAGGCAAAGATGACGAGCGATTGTCAATGAGAATAAAATCGTTGCCTAGACCATGATACTTAGTAAATTCGATTGCCATTTTCTCAAGGATGAATTATCAAGGATTAGTTACTCTTTATTTTGCCTTGTAGGTTCATCTTTACTAAAAATGCTTACCGAATTTGACACCACTTTACCCAGTATTAGACAAGTCCAAAACCTGATTAAACAAACAATGCCAGTAGAGTTAAAGCTGCTGACTCAAGATGTACTCATAGGAAAGGTTGTATGGCAAGATCCTCAGTGTATCTGTATTGCTGATGAAAACAGCCAGCAAACCACTGTTTGGAAACAAGCGATCGCATACATCAAACCGAAAACAAGTCAGGAATAGAATTTTGCTTGCGATCGCTATAAGATTTTGGTTAGCGATCGCTCATTTGTCTGCAATACACTCTGATCTCATGATTTGTTCTGAATTCTGGCCCCTGACTCCTGAATTCTTTTTCATCAGAGAGAATTAATGCGAAAATTCCCAATCTTGTAGCATCAAAATAGCATCTCTATACAAAGACAAATCTACTTGGTGGACTTCTATTCCCTGCCCAATTCCTTCTAGAAGGGTAATTGTCAAATTTCCTCCCAAGTGTTCGCGGAACTCGGTAAGCCCCTTAAATAGACAATGGGGATGGTCTAGTCGATCTAATTGCTCTGTCAGTGCCGATACATATAATGTAAAGCCCAGATTACTAAGCGTACTTAGAACCATTTGCCACTCAGATTTCAATAGTTGACCTGTTAAATATGAATAGGTCGTATCCAAAGCAATACCGATCGCTACAGCTTCACCGTGACGTAAACTGTAATTAGTTAAATGCTCCAGTTTATGAGCAGCCCAGTGTCCAAAATCTAAAGGGCGCGATGAACCCATTTCAAATGGATCGCCACTACCAGCAATATGCTCTAAATGCAACTGCGAACAGCGATAGATTAGCCTTTCCATTATGTTCATATCCCGATTAGCCAATTTATCGGCATTAGTCATAATGAAATCGAAGAAATTTGCATCTTTAATCAGCGCTACTTTCACCGCTTCTGCAATACCCGATCGCCAATCGCGATCGTCAAGGCTAGTCAGAAAATCAAAGTCATTCAAGACAGCATAAGGCGGCATGAATGTACCCAAAAAGTTTTTCTTGCCGAAAGCATTGATTCCATTTTTGACCCCTACACCCGAATCGTTTTGCCCTAATACTGTTGTTGGTACTCGTAGCAGTCTAATTCCTCGGTGAGCCGTTGTTGCTGCGTATCCTACCATATCTAGGACGGCTCCACCCCCAATTGCTAAAACGTAGGAGTGACGGCACAATCCACCTACATTGATTCGCTGATGAATTTGCTCTATAAATCTAGAGTCGTTCTTAACTCCTTCTCCACCCAGAACTACTATTGGCTCACCGCTCAGTGTTAGTACATCTTCATAATATTGGGCATAGACTGATAATTTTTTGAGTAAGCCATCCTGATACTGTAAAAATCCTCCATCTACCACTGCTAGTACTTGTTTTGGGGTTGTTCCACCATCTGCGGCAATTACTTGTGCAAGTAAAGGATTATCTAACTGAAACAGACCTTTAGTGAAGTGAACATCATAGTTGAAGGTTACACGGACGCATTGATTAATTGGCTGTAGATTAAGAGCAGTTTTTTGTTTAATAACCATTGAGAGTATTCTTACTTTTTTAGCAACTGTAAATAGATGTACTAGTGCAATTAAAATTGAGAGCAAAATCAACAGAATAGAGCCATTAAATACTTCAGTATTTAACTGATTGGCTAAACAGTTCAATTTATTAGATCATCGTACTTTTGAATTTTATTTATGCTAATACATAAAGTTGAAAATAAGATTAATTTATAACTTTATTGATGCCTATCTTTTATATCTGAAGTTAGCAATGGGTATTCTTATTTAGATAAATTCTAAAATTTTTCCGTATGTTAATTCTAGAGTTTATCTAATTAAAATAGGATCTTTACAATATCTTATCTAAAATCGGGAAAATTTTATAGATTCAGTAAAGTTACGATCTTAAGAATATATTATCTAGCTGTTTTAATCACAAAGTATCAAGTTTAGTGCTAGATTTTATACTGAGTTGTAACAAAAAAGTTGGGCAACTTCTCCTGAAATTCATCATGAGTAAAGTAAACAAATTACTGCATCACTGGCTGTCAAAGTCTATTTCAGAGAAAGCTTTTGCTTGGCTGGAACAGAAGCAGACACAAATTTATAGCGGTGCTGCTGAAAAAGTTTTTTTCACGGCATTTAGTGCTGTGCCGCGTTATCTAGGTAAAGAGGATTTGCAGCTAACATTCCAGGACTTGGAAGCAGCAGAAGATGTGATTCCCGGTTGGTATCCTGGTAATTGGAGTGTAGATCAAGCAGGCCGCACACTCTTGCTTCTAGCCTTGCCCCGCGATGATGCTGAGGCTTATGTGCGAGTCTCCTTTGGAGAGGCTGCGCCAACGCTCGATCAAGTCTTCTCTACTGCTGATATGGGGGAGTTAGTTGCCCTTTATCAAAGTTTGCCGCTACTACCACATCCAGAGTTACATCGCCACCGCGCTGCTGAGGGAATTCGCAGCAATATGAGTAATGTATTCCAAGCCATAGCACTACGTAACCCTTATCCAGCGAATTATTTAGACAATGCTGCTTGGAATCAGATGGTACTGAAGGCTGTATTTGTCGGCAGTCCGTTGCATCTAATTTGGGGACTAGACCAGCGTGCCAACCCAGAATTGGCGAGAATGTTAGCAAACTATGCCCATGAACGCTGGGCAGCTAAACGCTCAGTTACGCCAGAACTTTGGCGACCTGTAGGGCGGTTTGCAGATAGCACAATCATCACAGATTTAGAAAAAGTACTGGCTAATGGGGATACAGCCGAACAACAAGCAGCAGCGTTAGCTTGTGCCGAGTCTCCTTTACCCCAAGCGCAAGCATTACTCTCTTGTTACCCAGATTTACAGTCATCCATTCAACAAGGTAATCTGACTTGGAACGATTTTAACCGCAAATGAAGGGAGTGGGGATGAGGGAGACAAGGGGGATCAGGGGGATGAAGAAAAGAACCTATACCAATTCCCAATGCCCAATGCCCAATGCCCAATTCCCAATGCCCAATGCCCAATGCCCAATGCCCAATGCCCAATTATTAAACCACACCATGATGTTTATCGATCCTCACATTCACATGTGTTCCCGTACTACTTACGATTACTTAGTAATGCGGGAATATGGCATTGTTGCCGTTATTGAACCAGCTTTTTGGTTAGGACAACCTCGAACCAATGCTGGCACATTTAAAGACTATTTTAGTAGTCTTGTTGGCTGGGAAAGATTTCGTGCTAGTCAGTTTGGCATTCAACATTACTGTACAATCGGCCTAAATCCAAAAGAAGCCAACAACGAGGCACTAGCAGCAGAAGTGATAGAACTGCTGCCACTTTATGCCTGTAAAGAAGGAGTTGTTGCTATTGGCGAAATTGGCTACGACGACATGACAGAAGCAGAAGATAAGTACTTTTGTCAACAGTTAGCATTAGCCAAAGAACTCGATATGTTGGTACTAATTCATACCCCCCATCGCAATAAGAAAGCGGGTGCAATTCAGAGCATGGAGCGCTGTATTGAATATGGCTTAGATCCATCACAAGTAATTATTGACCACAACAACGAAGAAACTGTTGAAGAAGTATTAGGAAGAGGTTTTTGGGCGGCTTTCACGATTTATCCCCAAACCAAGATGGGTAACGCCAGAATGGTAGAAGTTGTCCGTAAGTATGGATGCAATCGCATCATTGTAGATAGTAGCGCTGATTGGGGTATCAGCGATCCTTTGGCAGTCCCGAAAACGGCTCAGTTGATGTTAGATAGAGGCATTCCTGAAGAACACGTGCGAGCAGTTTGTTATGAAAATGCCTTAGCTGCTTACAGTCAAACTGGACAAATGAAAGCATCAGATTGGCTCAATCCCCAATCCATAGATCAGCGCCAAATGTTCAATGGTAATTCTGTGTTGCGGGGACAGGAACCAGGAATCAAATCAGTTTCAGATTTTGTGTTGATTGAGTAGAGAATTGGGTATTGGGGCATTGGGCATTGGGCATTGGGCATTGTAAGAGAGATTTTCATCTTATTTTGAAAAATTAGTAGGTACGGAGGCAGATAAGTGAATGTTGCAAGCTTAAATTTGCAAAGCTGGCGGGGTTATCTGGAATTGATTCGTCCTGCTAATATTGTTACTGCTTGGGCGGATATTCTTGTCGGTTTTGCTGCTTCCGGCTCTGGGATGATTTTTGCTCAATTAATCAATGGGGAAGCAAGTTTTTTCATCTTAATCCCATTAGCTTGGTTGTTATTAGCTACAACTGGTTTATACGGCGGCGGTATAGTTTTTAATGATGTTTTCGATGCAGAGTTAGATGCAAAAGAGCGACCAAATAGAGCAATTCCTAGTGGTCGCGTATCTCGTCAAAATGCTGCTTTATTAGGGAGTATACTGTTTGCCATAGGGATTATAGCTGCTTTTCAAGTATCTGCCTTGAGTGCTGCGATCGCTATATTTATCACTCTTTCTTCTCTTCTGTACGATTCACTGGCCAAACATCATCCTTTTTTTGGGCCGCTGAATATGGGTTTATGTCGTGGCAGTAACTTATTATTAGGTGTGAGTGCTGTACCAGAAATAATAGGAGAACGTTGGTATTTAGCACTAATTCCTGTTATTTACATTGCTGCTATCACCGCAATTAGCCAGGGTGAAGTTCACGGGGGTAAGAAGATTACGGGAGTATTAGCAGTACTGCTGATTGCAATAGTTTTGACAGCAGTTTTAGCTTTAGGATTATTAGAAGAGTATACAGCGATCGCAGCCCTACCATTCGCTATTTTCTTAGCTATCAGAATTTTACCTAATTTTATCAAAGCGGCGCGGGAACCGATAGCCGAAAATATCCGCAATGCTGTCAAAATAGGTGTTTTATCTCTAATAGTCTTAGATGCAACGGTTGCATCTGGTTTTGCTGGTTTGTATTACGGTTTATTCGTTCTAATTTTGCTACCATTTTCGATGAAGTTAGCAAAAGTATTTGCTGTAACTTAAATTTGAATGCATACACTCAGTAATACCATTAGTCGGCTGTAGGGGCGCATAGATGTGCGCCCCTACCCATGAATATGTAGCAAGTATTTTGTGAAATAGTTTAAGCCAAAGAAAACAGATTACATATACAAGGATAGAGCTAGAAAATGAAAATTACAAAAAACAATAATTTTCACTTAACTTATTGCAGCAATATTCATCCTGGTGAAAGTTGGCTAGAGGTTTTCGCTAATTTAAAAAAGTATATTCCCGAACTCAAGTCACGTTTATCGCCAACAGAACCTTTTGGTATTGGCTTGAGGTTAGCAGATGTTGCTGCAAAAGAACTTTTAGAAAGTAATAATTTAGCTCAATTCCAAACTTGGCTAACCCAGCATAATTTATATGTTTTCACCTTAAATGGATTTCCTTATGGCGGATTCCATCGACAAGTTGTAAAAGACCAAGTTTATGCACCAGATTGGTCTACACAAGAACGAGTGAATTATACCTTAAATTTGACGGAAATTTTATCTGTTCTGTTACCACAAGGGCTAGACGGTGGAATTTCTACACTGCCATTATCCTATAAACCTTGGTGGTTAGAAGACGAAGTAACTTTTGATACGGTTCTGAAAAAGAGTTGTTTGAACATAGCATCAGTTGTTGTAGAGATGATTCGCACTCATGAAGAAACAGGAAAGATATTACATATTGATTTAGAACCTGAACCTGATGGATTAATTGAAAATACATCAGAAGTAATTGATTTTTATCAAAATTGGTTGTTACCAATTGGTGGTAATTACTTATCAGAAAAATTAAATATTGAACAGCACCTAGCAGAAACTAAATTGCTAGAACACGTCCGGGTTTGTTATGATACCTGCCATTTTTCAGTTGAATATGAGGAACCGCAATCTGTATTTGCGCGTTTGCAATCGGCAGGAATTAAGATTGGCAAAATTCAAATCAGCGCTGCAATTAAATTAAAAATACCTGCTGAGATTGAAAAGCGTAGTTTGATAGTTGAGCGCTTACGTCCTTTTGCTGAATCTACTTATCTTCACCAGGTAATAGAACGTCGCAATGATGGCACACTCCATCACTATCCTGATTTAATAACTGCATTACCACATTTAGAGCAATCTTTAGCTGAAGAATGGCGGACTCATTTTCATGTCCCAATTTTTATTCATGACTATCAAATTTTGCAGTCTACGCAAGATGATATCGCCACCGTTTTGCATCTACTTCAGGCAAATAATGCTTGTTCGCATTTAGAAATTGAGACTTACACTTGGGATGTATTGCCATCAGAAATGAAGATAGATTTACTAACTTCAATTCAGCGCGAGTATGAGTGGGTATTAAAAGAATTTGCCGCAAATTAAAAGGAAATTAATTTCATGCAGAAAACTGTTGTTCTAAATGTTGTGGGATTAACGCCCAGTTTACTAGGAGAAAACACACCATGTTTATCTTCTTGGGCTGCAAAAGGCCAGGTAGCGTCAATTGAAAAAGTTTTACCTGCTGTTACTTGTTCGGTTCAAGCTACTTATTTAACAGGAAAATTCCCTGATGAACATGGGATTGTCGCTAATGGTTGGTACTTCCGCGATGAATGTGAAGTGAAGTTTTGGCGACAATCTAATAAATTAGTCCAGTCCCCAAAAATTTGGGAAATAGCTAAATCAATTGACTCAACTTTTACTTGTGCCAACCTTTTTTGGTGGTACAATATGTATTCTTCAGTGGATTATGCCATTACGCCCCGCCCAATGTATCCCGCAGATGGGAGAAAATTACCTGATATTTATACTCATCCTAGTGATGTGCGATCGCAAACTCAATCTGATTTAGGAAATTTCCCTTTGTTCGATTTTTGGGGGCCAAAAACTTCCATTAGTTCTAGCCAATGGATTGCCAATTCTGCAAAATGGATTGAGGAACGCTACAGCCCTACATTATCACTAGTTTATTTACCACATTTAGATTACTGTCTGCAAAAATTTGGTAACAATCAAACACAGATTCAAGCTGATTTACGAGAAATAGATGCTGTTTGTGGCGATTTAATTAAATACTATGAAGCACGCAATACTCAGGTAATTATTCTTTCTGAGTATGGCATTACCCCAGTCTCGAAAGCTGTAGATTTGAACCGCGTATTACGGGAAAATGGTCTAATTGCTATACGAGAAGAATTAGGGCGAGAACTGCTTGATTTTGGGGCTAGCATTGCCTTTGCTGTTGCCGATCATCAAATTGCTCATATATATGTGAACGATCCGGCTTACATCCCAAAAGTGCGATCGCTTTTAGAAGCGACTGAAGGCGTAGCGCAGGTATTGGATGAAGAGGGTAAACAAGCCTACCACCTCGATCATCCTAGATCGGGGGAGTTGGTAGCGATCGCCGGGTCTGATGCTTGGTTTACCTATTATTATTGGCTTGATGACGCAAAAGCGCCTGATTTTGCTAGAACTGTAGATATCCACCGCAAACCTGGTTACGATCCTGTAGAACTTTTCCTCGATCCACAGATTAAATTTCCTCAAGGAAAAATTGCTCTCAAGTTACTTAAGAAGCAACTGGGTTTTCGCTACCTCATGGATGTTATTCCTCTGGATGCTTCCCTCGTTCGTGGTTCTCACGGTAACATTACCACTTCTTCTGATGAAGGGCCTCTATTTATCACCCATCAAACTGATTTAGTTAATGAAAATCGAATTGAGGCGACAGATGTTTGCTCGTTGATTCTCAAACATTTAAATGCCTGAAAGACATCATAGAAAGCGATATATTGCCTCTACATCTTACTAAAATACAAAAAATTTCCTTGTAATTCATAGTCATATCGAGTATGCTTTATATATAAACTCATAATGACTATGAATTAGTATGGTCTATCACTGGGCATCCGTCTATCTACTGACTAAAATGTACTGTCAGCAATCTGAGTAACTTAATGGAGAGCTTCTTTACCCATGACTGAACCCCAAAACTTGACAACTGCTGATGGTATTCCTGTTAGTGATAACCAGAACTCACTCACAGCTGGAGCGCGTGGCCCCGTATTAATACAGGATTTCCACCTCATAGAAAAGCTGGCTCATTTCAACAGAGAACGTATTCCTGAAAGAGTTGTCCACGCTAAAGGTGCGGCTGCTCACGGTACTTTGACTATTACCAATGACATTACCCGCTACAGTAAAGCCAAACTTTTTTCTGAAGTTGGCAAGAAAACGGAAGTTCTCTTGCGCTTTTCGACAGTTGGCGGAGAAAAGGGTTCAGCAGATGCCGAGCGCGACCCTAGAGGTTTTTCCCTCAAGTTTTATACTGAGGAGGGTAACTGGGATCTTGTAGGTAACAATACCCCTATTTTCTTTATCCGCGACCCTTTGAAGTTTCCTGATTTTATCCATACCCAAAAGCGCAATCCCCAAACTAATTGCAAAGACCAGAATGCAAAGTGGGATTTTTGGTCACTCAGTCCAGAATCGCTTCACCAAGTGACGATCCTGTTTTCAGATCGGGGAATTCCCAAAACCCATCGACACATGGACGGCTTTGGTAGCCACACCTTTAGTTTGATTAATGCTGAAGGCGATCGCGTTTGGTGTAAATTTCACTTTAAGACTCTGCAAGGGCATCAAACCTTAACAGAGGAAGAATCAGCCAAGATTAAGGGCGAAGATCCCGATCATGCGACTCACGATTTGTTTGAAGCGATCGCTAAAAAAGATTATCCCAAATGGCGGATGTGTATTCAGGTGATGACCGAAGAGCAAGCGGAAAAACATCCTGATAATCCTTTTGACTTGACCAAAGTTTGGAAACAAGGGGAATATCCTTTAATTGAAGTCGGGATATTAGAGCTAAATCGGAACCCTGAGAATTATTTCGCCGAAGTTGAGCAAGCCGCTTTTAGCCCTAGTGCGGTGGTTCCTGGCGTTAGTTTCTCTCCAGACAAAATGCTGCAAGCTCGCATCTTTTCTTACCCAGATGCTCAACGGTATCGCTTGGGTGGTAACTATCAGCAACTACCTGTTAACCAGCCCAAATGTCCAGTGATGCATTATCAGCGAGATGGCTTTATGGCACCGGGGAACAACGGCGGTAGCGTTCCTAACTATGAACCGAATAGTGCTGAGGGTACGCCCAAAGAAAATCTAGCTTATGCAGAACCACCTAGTCATTTGGGCGATGTCACAGTCGATCGTTACAGTCATCGTGAAGGAAACGACGATTATACCCAAGCAGGTAATCTGTATCGGTTACTAACTCCTGAGCAGCAAGAGCGTCTTGCTCATAATATCGTCGGTAGTCTCTCTCAAGCGAGACAAGACATCCAAATGCGTCAACTTTGCCACTTCTTCCGGGCAGATGTTTCTTATGGTCGTCGTGTAGCTGAAGGGTTAGGCATTTCAATCGATCCTGCAATGTTTTCTCATGATGCTCAACCTGTAGGTAACTGGTAAGCCTTATCCAATTTTGTGGGGTGGGCATCTTGCCCGCCCTAAAGCAAATTTATTTGATTAACTTATAAAATAAATCGAGGTAATTAAACATGAAATTAACAGCAACAGAAAAAGGCTTATTAATCCCTAAAGAACTATTAGGAGAAAACCAAGAATTTGAGATTCTTCAAGAAAATGGAAAAATTATTATTACTAGCATTAAACAAACATCTTCTATTTGGGATTTAGGTTCAAATCCTGTGGAATGTGATGTAAAAGATGGTGCAATTAACCACGATCGCTATCTCTATAACCCATGATAAGTATCTACTTTTTAGATACCAGCTATATTTTAGCCCTGGAAATCAAAAATGAAGATGCTCATCAAAAAGTATTACAAAATTGGGCTACTTTAATAAAGTCTAAACCTGTTTTAATGACAACAACATACGTTTTTGATGAAGTGGTTACTTTTTTTAATAGTCGAAACCCTCATTATAAAGCAGTTGAAGTTGGTAATCGTTTATTAGAAAGTCCTGACATAGAATTAATCGAAATTGAGCGAACTTTATTTAATCAGGGATGGGAATATTTTCAAAAGCATAAAGATAAATCGTATTCTTTCACTGATTGTTTATCATTTATCATTATGCAACAACGAGAGATTGTTATAGCTTTAACCTTAGATAATCATTTTTATCAAGCTGGATTTCAAATTTTCCCATCATAAATTAAGTATAAAAAACAAACATATATTTACTATTTTATTCTGAATTTAATAATCTCTGACAAAGTAGAGTCAAAACTACTTGTAGTTAGATCCCTGATTTTTTAAAGAAATCAAGGATCTGGAATTGCTGTAGGTGAATAATGGAAAGGAGTTCAGAGACTCATTAATGGAGCTAAAAGACTCTTTAATGGAGTGCAGAGGCTCATTAATGGAGTTCAAAGACTCTTTAATGAGGTTCAGAGGCTCATTAATGGAGTTCAAAGACTCTTTAATGAGGTTCAGAGGCTCATTAATGGAGCTAAAAGACTCTTTAATGAGGTTCAGAGGCTCATTAATGGAGCTAAAAGACTCTTTAATGGGGTTCAAAGGCTCATTAATGGAGCTAAAAGACTCTTTAATGGGGTTCAGAGGCTCATTAATATAGATAAATTAAAATATTTACAGTTATTGCGATCGCTCCCATCGCAGAGCATATCGTAGAGAAGTAGTTTTAGGCGTTGCGATCGCATTATTTGGCTTTAGTGCATTTGCAATGACATTGTGTAATTAATTATGTTGCCTACTTATTAGATTGGGATTTGAATCCCAGGCAGATAATGCAGCCGATGCAGATTACCTAAATTACTGAAATGTAGGGGAGACAAAAGCAACCATTCTCCTGGATAAAGGCTGATGATTCCGCCGCAAGTCTTCCAGATTTTTACGAATGGTTATTGTATTGGGATGATTTGCCCCCAACCGTTGTTCAGCAATCTCCAAAGCTTGGATGTAGAAAGGTTCGGTATCGCTATACCTTCCCTGTGATTCATAGAGTGCTGCCAAATTGTTCAGGCTAGTTGCCACATTGGGGTGTTCATCCCCCAGCAGGCGTTTTGTAATGGACAAAGCTTGGATGTACAAAGGTTCGGCATCGCTGTACATTCCCTGTGATTTATAGAGTCCAGCCAAATTATTCAGGCTAGTTGCCACATTGGGGTGTTCATCCCCCAGCAAACGTTTTGTCATGGACAAAGCTTGGATGCACAAAGGTTCGGCATCGCTGTACCTTCCCTGTGATTTGTAGAGTTCTGCCAAATTATTCAGGCTAGTTGCCACATCAGGGTGTTCATCCCCCAGCAGGCGTTTTCTCATGGACAAAGCTTGGATGTACAAAGCTTCGGCTTCGCTGTACCTTCCCTGTGATTCGTAAAGTTCTGCCAAATTGTTCAGGCTAGTTGCCACATCAGGGTGTTCATCCCCCAGCAGAAGTTTTGTCATAGACAAAGCTTGGATGCCCAACCTTTGTGCATCGCTGTACCTTCCCTGTGATTTATGGAGTTCTGCTAAATTATTCAGGCTAGTTGCCACATCAGGGTGTTCATCCCCCAGCAGACGTTTTCTCATGGACAAAGCTTGGATGTACAAAGCTTCGGCTTCGCTGTACTTTCCTTGTGAATGGTAGAGTAATGCTAAATTGTTCAGGCTAGTTGCCACATCAGGGTGTTCATTCCCCAGCAGGCGTTTTCTCATCGCCAAGGCTTCGATATACAAAAGTTCGGCTTCGCTGTACCTTCCTTGTGAATGGTAGAGTAATGCTAAATTGTTCAGGCTAGTTGCCACATCAGGGTGTTCATTCCCCAGCAGGCGTTTTCTCATCGCCAAGGCTTCGATATACAAAAGTTCGGCTTCGCTATACCTTCCTTGTGAATGGTAGAGTAATGCTAAATTGTTCAGGCTAGTTGCCACATCAGGGTGTTCATTCTCCAGCAGGCGTTTTGTCATCGCCAAGGCTTCGATATACAAAAGTTCGGCTTCGCTATACCTTCCTTGTGAATGGTAGAGTAATGCTAAATTGTTCAGGCTAGTTGCCACATCGGGGTGTTCATTCCCCAGCAGGCGTTTTCTCATGGACAAAGCTTGGATGTACAAAGGTTCAGCTTTGCTATACCTTCCCCGTGAATAGTAGAGTTCTGCCAAATTGTTCAGGCTAGTTGCTACATCAGGGTGTTCTTCACCCAAACGCTCTCTAGCAACTAATAAACTTTGTTCGTACCAAGGTAAGGCTTGCGCGTAGGCTCCTTGACCTTGGTAAAATCTACCCAAGCCCAAAAAAGGCCAGATTAAATCATCATCGCTTAACCAAGCTTGGTAAACTGTAGCAGTTCCAGCAAGGTGAGGGATGGCAAGAGTTGCTTGAGCAATTTCTATCAATGTGGGTGTCTCAAGAATATCTTTTGCTACGGCTATAGCGGTTATCAGTCTACTTCAGTACAGTAGGAGAGAGCAATTCTACTGATAATTGGTGGTGATGAAAGCCTACTCTCTCGACTTGCGTCAAAAAATAGTTGATGCTTATGCCTGCGGTGACATTTCCCAACGAAAACTGGCTAAAAACTTTGGTGTCACCTTAAGTTTTGTGCAAAATTTACTCAAACGCCATCGAGAATTGGGGATGATAGGCCCCAAGGTGCGGACTGAGCAGACAGCAACAAAGTTGAATGCTGAACAGTTAGAAATCCTGCGCCAACTCGTCATAGCACAGCCCGATGCGACGTTAAGCGAATTGCGGGAACGACTTTACGAGAAAACAGAGGTCTTAATTGGGGTAGCTACGGTGAATCGGATGGTTCGCTGGAAACTTCACCTCAACCTCAAAAAAAAGTCTCCACCTCACAAAAAAGGTAGTGATGAAGTCCAACTAGCCCGATTTGAGTACTGGAAACTCTTGAGGGGGATACCCGTCGAAGAGCTGATTTTCTTAGATGAATCGGGAGTTAATCTGTCCTTCATCCGCAAATGTGCCCGCGCCTTGCCTGGCCTTCAGCCTATGCTCAAAAGCCCAACCGCAAAGGGAAAAATGTCTCGGTAATTGGTGCAATTAGCTTGAAAGGACTGCTCACCCAATGGAGTGGCTTAGGTTCTATCGATGCTTTGACTTTTGATGCCTTCATCGCCCAAAAGCTCGTACCCAAACTTTGGCCTGGTGCAGTGGTGATCATGGATAACTGCTCAATCCATAAAAGTGATGAACTTGAAGCTTTGCTCATCGCTGCTGGCGCTCATCTCATTTATCTCCCCCCCTATTCTCCCGATTTTTCACCGATTGAGAATTGTTGGTCCAAGATTAAGAACATTCTCCGTCGCATCGGTGCAAGGACATACCCTGATTTACTCCAGGCATTAGATACGGCATTCGCAGAAGTGACAATAGAGAATTTGCTGGGTTGGTTTACTCACTGCTGCTACTGTACCTCACAAGACTGATAACCGCTATACCCCTCTTCTGTCACTTTCCGAGTATTCTGAATAAAAGGATTAAAAGAAAAAACTCTCTTCAGGTAAGCAGGGCAATGGATGTAGAATTACAAATCCTAAAACATTTGGCAAGAGATGCCCAGCCAACAGTTGCGATCATAGATGAATATTGTGCAGAGTATAAAGACCTGTTCAAAGAAGTAAGAAATTATGAATGCTTCAAATATTTACATTTAGGGATAATTGCACCAATAAAAAGAAAATCATTACCAGAAATAGCCAAAGTAGTAAGTATAAACTCGGCACAGTCATTACATCATTTCATAGCCTATTCAGATTGGTCAGCAAATAAATTAAAGAGCCGAAGATTAGATAAATTAAAGAAAGCATTAAATAGTCAGGCGATAACCGTAGTAATAGATGAAACTGGAGATAGGAAAAAAGGTAAAAAGACAGATTATGTTGCAAGACAATATCTAGGGAGTGTAGGAAAAATAGATAATGGAATAGTATCAGTCAATGCTTATGGAGTTTATGAAAATGTAACATTTCCATTAAGTTTCAAAGTATTTAAACCGAAAGGGACGCTCAAATCAGGAGATAAATATAAAACCAAAATAGAGTTAGCGTCAGAAATTATTACAGAATTAATAAATGAGGGGTTTAATATTGAATTAGTATTAGCCGATAGTTTATATGGTGAAAGTAGCAAATTCATCAAAAAGCTCAATGAATATGAATTAGCTTATGTTGTAGCAATTAGAAGTAATCACGGAGTCTGGCTACCAGCTAATCAGAGCGTTAGAGCTAACAAGTGGTGCAAATTTGAGAGAACATTTAGTAATAAAAAATCCGAAATCAGATATATCCGAGAAATAATTTATGGTAAAAAAAGAGCCATAACTTACTGGGAAATAACTACTGATCCAGAAACAATGCCGGATAATTCCACTTCATTTGTCATGACGAATCTTCAAGGAAATCTCAAAAAAACTTTAGGCGATTTATATGGATTAAGAACCTGGGTAGAATATGGGTTTCGACAATGTAAACAGGAACTCGGCTGGACAGATTATCGCTTGACAAATTTTCAACATATAGAGAGATGGTGGGAAATTATTTTTTGTGTTTACACAATGATTAGTCTAAATTCCCCAGCCTTTTTAGCCTTAAATCAATCTCTTCAAATTGAAACTGAGGTGATAGGTACTAGTTATGTTAATTGTGTAGATTTTTCTCATCATCAACAATGGAATCATAATTCTGGATGGAAGAATACTCTTAATAATCTTCGTTTAATTGTCCAACCTCTTTTACTATTTTGGCTGATTTATCCCTGGTTAGATATTTTTCCAAATTCTCATTTATTGCTAGGATTTAATCATTTAATTTGTGCCATGAACCAATTTAAACCCTTTTTTGCTTCTGGATGATTTCACTTATTTACTACTTGCTTATCTCGGAGAGTGACAGAAGAGGGATACCATTGCTTGACAATAGCCGCGCTTGAGTTGGTCTGCTTCGGCTAACTCTTCTAACTTCTGCCGCAATAATTCCTGAATGCGTTCGTGAACTTGGTAGGTGTCCTCTGCCAATTCTTGCAGCAAATAACGCTCAACTAAAACAGCGCAGTTAGCTTTTAAGTAAAATTTCCAATGGCTAGAACTTGCTGCTGATTTTACCAAAGACGAAGGGATAGGAGCCAAAGCAAACAAACTCAACAGACAAGCTAATTTTTGCGCCTCTGGTTCTAAGGATTGCCAATTCAACTCAAAAGCTGCTGCTACACCAAACGAGTATAGTGATGCTTGCGATGTCAGCCGTGCGAGAATGTCTGCTAACATAATACTCTCCCTGGCTCTCGGCACTGTGCTGCTATTTGGTAAAGTCCAATAGGTACATAATCCACAAATCGGCAAAGACCTTTAGCAAACTCTAATTCTTTCTTAACCTTATCTTTTCCCAGCAGAGTTGTTAATAATTCTAAGGCTCCATCTGCTGACAATTTATCTAACGGCAGTGATGGATATACTAACCCTGTATTTAGACGAGTGGTAATCAACACCTTAAACCGAGAACCTTTAGGTGGCAGATAGGGTTGAATTTGCTTCCAGTCTTTAACATCATCAAATACTAATAAAACTTTGCCAGCTTGCCAATTCTTCCAACAATAAGCAACTTGACCCGCTAGGCTTAATGCATTAGGTGGATTGAAGTTAGGTAAATTTACAACTCCAAATTCTACTAACTGGGTTCCCAAATCAATACCTTGAGGATTTAATCAACAACATCCGCCAGAATAATCTTCTAAATATTGCCATGAGTATTGAATAGCTAACTCTGTTTTACCCACCCCACCTTGTCCAGTCACATCGCTAATAGCCACAACATCATTTACTTGCAATAGCTGACGCAATTGTTCTATTTCCTCATCCCTCCCAACAAACTTACGAGCTTGACTCTGTTGGATATTATGCGGGATATCAAACGGGTTGAAATGAGATTTTTCAATATCTCCATCCCAACTGCGGGAATAAAAATAAGTCGGCAGTTGTTTTTTATCTAAACTAATAAACCGTTGCTTAACTGCCTCAGTAACTTCCCTCATATCCGGCGGAAAAGTCCCATTAGCTGCGGCAAAAGCCTCCCGCACAGCTTGAGAAAAGTATCCTGTTTTATTTTCCGAATTTACCTCAGCTTTTTCTCCTTCCCGTGTAGCCAGTAACACAAATTGTTGACTATCTTGCTTTGGCTGACCACTCAAAAAAGCTTTGCCACCTAAGTTAGTTGGTCTTCCCTTCGGCTCTAAAACATAATTGGCACAGGCATCAATAATACAAATATGATTACGAATCTGAAATTTATCGGAACCCAACAAAACTAATAAAGAATTCAAATCTAAATTCTGCCAATTCTGTTTATTTGCATCAGCACAAAGCAACCGACGCTCTCGTTCTGAGGTAATCACACCATGTCCCGCCCAAAAAATGTAGAGTAAATCTCCCGACTTTGGGGATAAAAAGTTAGTCACAATGTCGGAGATATTTTGCTCTGTTGCTAACTCTACAGTTAACCCACATTCCCCAATTAACTGATGATTTTCTTCCAGCGCTGATAAACATAACCGAATATTCTCCTTCGGTACATCGTGCAGATGCAGCCAATGAGCAAATTTCAGCGCGTCATCGGCTGGCCCCCCACCTGGCACGTTCCAAGCAGTTTCGTGGTACTTTTCAATACCCACAATTAACCCAAAAGTGCGATCAGGTTTCGCCATCAACTGCATGATGTTGCACTAAGCTCCAGCGAATGGAATTCGCAGCTACACAAACGAAGTCCGCCTGCGCGGACTAATGGAAAATTAAGGCTTTCAAACCCGCGTAGGCGGGTTTTGTCTGTGTAGACGCGGTTTCTAACCGCCGATTTCTGCCTTTTGGGAGAGGGGTTTTCTAGATACCGTAAAAAGTCAAGCATTATGGCAACCTCGAAATAATCGCCTCCCAGGTTTTAGCATTTGTCCAATAAGCACCGTGGGAACGGGGAAATGGTTGTCTGCTATCCACTCGCACATCCTGCACTCGCTCAGGGAAAATATTCTTACCCACGTAACTGAGAAAATCCCGTAAATCGTAGATATTCAACCATTCCGGGAAATGCTCTGGCAATAACTGCCCATATTCTAAGCTGTAGAGGGCGTTAATCTCATATAAAAATGGTGCTTGGGAACCAACTGTTACCAATAATTCCACCTGAGACAACTGCTGCTGCACTAGCAAATCTACACAAGCAATACCTCCCAAACTATGAGCGATTAAAACTACTGGCGGTTCTGCTTGTTCGATTTGTTGCTTGATAAACTCCCTGATTTTTTCACCCCGCGTCAGATACAACAAAATATCACCAGGCATAGGCGAAATTTTATCAGTTAATTCTAGACGGTTTCCTCTGACATAATTTGTTCCGCCGTGCTGTGCTAGTTCAACAAATGGCTTTAATAACCAGCCGCCCAATCCTAACTCTGCCTCTCCCAAAGCCAGAGTCAGCAATTCCACAACATCATCGCGCAATTGGGCATCGGTGAGTATGGGGGGAAATTCTTCTTGCTGTTCGCTGATAAACATTGCTTGAGCCACAACTGCTCTAGCTATTGGTGCATAATGTTCACTCAAATCAGATTCGGAAACTGTGAGCAAAGCCTGTTCATACGGTTCGCTGCGGATAACCGCCTCTCGTGCTGGCTCAAATACCTCTGCAATTCCCGCCTCTTGCAACTTAGCTTGCAGTTGAGATACCGGAGTGAGACTGGCTACGCGAGATTGTAAAATATCCCCTGGTTCTTCCCCAAAGGGATTTCCTGACTCAATAGGTTTCAAAGACAACAGTCGCAATTCATACAGAGGATCGCGGTATAATTGCCCCCACAATACAATATCTGCGTCTTCTTCTCCTGAAGATAAAGCCAGTGTCGCATCCTCTAAGGGTACTGATGCCCGATTATCATTGAACCTTGCACCTAATGCACCCCAAAGGCAGGGAGCAACTTTGATATCAGGACGTTGGGCGTAAATTTTTTGCTCAATTACCTGAAAAGTTTCGTTGTATTCTCGTTCTCTAATGCCTGTGCCATGTACAAATATTACGGTGGTCAAGTCGCTTCGCTCCAATTAAAAATTAAAAATTATTAATTAAAAATTGCAAGATGCTCTCTACAAGACGCTGCGCGAATATAGCAGAGGTTTCCTCTTGCTTCTGGTCACTGAGCGTAGTCGTTGGCGTTCGCGTTAGCGTCTCTGAAAGAGAAGCCTCTCGTAGAGAAGTGCTGCCCCCTTCATTCACTTGGTTTATTAAAAACTTCTAAAATCTGTCGGCAAATCTGTTTGAGCTTATCCTCGATTTCATCAGAAGGCGAAGATGCGCCGACAACATTCCAGTTTTCTACGGTGGAAAGTCGCCACGCCTCACCGCGATGATCGAATCCAGCTATCTCTACGCCGATCGCACGCCGGGAATTATTGATTGGATCTTGATAAAATCTGATTTGAATTAAAATACTGCGACTTCGCCAAGATTTGCTGATCCCAGGAAAGTGAAAGCCAATATCTATAGACTCTGGATCGACTAACTCCCTGGTTTCTGGGTCATTTTTCCAGGGTTTGAGATCGGATTTGGCATCAGGAAACTCGAATTTGAACAAGTTAACCACCGTGGCAATATTGCTGGCGAGTTCAAGGTTTGTTGCCTGTTCAGCTGCATTCACTAAAAAACACTCCTATAATTGCGTCGGCATCTTCGGTGATCTGAAGATAGATAAACCGCCAGAAGGCTTATATTATTGGTGTTTTACCTTATCAAGACCTTTGAGATTTAGCAACTCTAAATCAGACTTTCCTAACAATGCTGGTAACTAAGTAGATGTGAAAAATAGCTTCTTGTTGGGACTGTCTAACACCTATTAAGTAATTGTACTTAAAAATTCCTTAAAAGCAGATGAAACTCTGCTCTTTGGATCAAATATCAAGATTTTCTGCAAAATCCTTGGCAGATAAGAACGATTGCGCTAGCGACGATCTAAAATGACACTGTTAATCGGTAAACAAAAAGCAATTAAGTTCATTGTCATGGCGCGTCAACGCTCGATTTTTTCATTTGTTTTAGTATTATTGGCCACATTCCTCATGAGTTGTGGCGGCCCTGGTGTTGCGGTAGCACCTCCAACTTACACACCGACTCAACTTGAAAGAATTCAGGCATACATTCCTGAAATTCAGGCTGTGCGCGATCGCTCAGATGAGTTGAAAACCCTGATCCAAAAAGGTGATTGGATCAATGTGCGTAACTTTATACATGGGCCCATAACAGAAGCAAGGCTGAACTTGACTTATGTTACTCCCAACCTTCTACCCAAAGACCAACCCGCAGCCCGTCAAATAACGCGAGATTTGTTTAATGACCTAGTTAAACTTGATAAAGCGACTAGTGCTAGCAATCCTCTAGTTGCCTTGAATCAATCCAAAGCTGCTTTCACAGACCTTGACAAATTCCTCGATCTGCTTCCTAAAAAAGAAGAGGGTTAATAATTAGAGACGCGATAAATAGCGTCTGTACAAGAGTTAGGAGTTAGAGACGGGAAAAATCTGTGTCTGTATAGGAGTTAGGAATTTTAAATTTTTAACTCCTAACTCCTAACTTCTCACTTCAAACACAAGTCATGAATGTAGTTATTATCGGTTGTGGTGTAGTTGGGGCTGCGATCGCTTACGAACTGAGTCTAGTAAAAGGGCTGAAAATTACTGTTTGCGATCGCCAACCACCAGCCCAAGCTTCCACGGGGGCTGCACTTGGCGTTTTGATGGGCGCAATCAGCCAAAAAATTAAGGGCAAAGCTTGGCAGATGCGGCAAACTAGCATCCAACGCTATGAAACTTTAATTCCAGAACTAGAGGCTTTAACAGGTCGCAAAATCCCTTTTAATCGCCAGGGAATTCTCAGCCTGGGTTTGGCAGAGGAGAATTTAGCAGTATGGGAAAAACTTATAGAAATTCGCCACTCTCAAGGCTGGCATTTAGAAATATGGGACAAGGCTAAACTCCAGAATATCTGTCCTCAAGTCGATTGCGAAAAAATTACTGGCGCTGTCTATTCTCCCCAAGATCGTCAACTCGATCCAACTGCTCTCACATTAGCTTTAGTTGAGGCTGCCCAGCAAAATGGTGTAAATTTCAAATTTGGCGTGACTGTTTTGGATGCCCCAACCTCAACACCTGAATTTTGCCATCAACTTGAGACGACAGAAGGAAAAATAACAGCAGATTGGTTTGTAATTGCAGCAGGGCTAGGTTCTACACCTCTGACGGCAAAATTAAATCAGATAATTGATATCCGCCCTGTACTTGGGCAAGCCTTGCAAATGCGTGTAGGGCATCCATTAGGCAATCCCGACTTTCAGCCAGCGATAACGGGTAATGATGTACATGTTGTTCCTGTGGGCGGTGGAGATTATTGGGTAGGTGCAACAGTGGAATTTCCCAGCAATGGCGATAAGATACCGCCAAATCAAGAACTGTTGGAATCTGTTAGAGAACAAGCGATCGCATTTTGCCCAGAATTAGCCACAGCAACCATTATCCGCACTTGGTCAGGGTTACGTCCCCGTCCCGAAGGTCGTCCAGCTCCAGTTATTGGTAAGTTGCCAGGGTTTAGCAACATCCTCCTGGCTACCGGACACTATCGCAACGGCGTTTTACTAGCACCCGCTACAGCTTATGCAATTCGTGAGATGATTATTTCTCAAGGAGTGGGGAGTGGAGAGTAGGGAGTGGGGAAATGAGAGAGATGAGGGGGACAAGGGAGACAAGGGGACAAGGGGGACAAAGAGAATAAATAACCCATGCCTAATTTCCACTTCCCAATTCCCAATACTTCGGCTTCGCTCAGTACAAGTGCCCAATTCCCACCTGCCCTGAGCGGAGCCGAAGGGATGCCCAATGCCCAATCCATAGGAATATAGAGTGTCAATAACAGAACATAAAATCAATGTAGATTCACTGGAATGGTTTTATCGAGAATCTTTACCAATCGGCAGAACTGACTTAGCGCCTGTGTTGTTGTTACACGGCTTGGTTTCACAAAGTTACAGTTGGCGTAATATTATACCGGCTCTAGCGAATCAAGGTACAAGAGCGATCGCACCAGATTGGATTGGTTACGGCTTTTCTGCAAAACCAGAAAAACGAGATTTTGCTTACACTCCCGATGCTTTTATCACGGCTTTAGAAGGATTTGTCAAAGCCTTAGAACTTGAACATTTTTCTTTAGTTGTCCAAGGATTTTTAGGTTCTGTAGGACTGCAATATGCTTTGCGTCATCCAGAACAAATTGCCAACTTAGCTATTTTAAATACACCAATATCAACTGCTGCCAAATTACCCTGGAAAATTAAACAAATGGGTTTACCTTTGGTAGGCGAAGTCATGACTCAAGACCCTTTATTAGTTGACCGAACCCTAGAAGGTGGTAGCCGTTATCGCATAGGAGATAAGGAATTAGATATTTATCGAAAACCATTTTTGAAAAGTTCTTCATCTGGGCGGAGTCTGTTATCAAGTATTCGCAATTTACAGCTTGATTCAGCAATGACCGAAATTGAATCTGGTTTTAAAGAATGGCAACAGCCAATTCTGATTCAATGGGGAATGATTGACCCTTGGTTATCTGTAGACGTTGCCCAAAAATTTACAGATTCAGCACCAAATACCGAATTAATAAAACTTAATAACGTTGGACATTATCCTCAAGAACATTATCACGAGGTAATTTTGGAAGACCTTTTACCCTTTGTGCGTCGTAAAGATGCTCATTGACAATATACCTTTGGCAAAAATCGATATTATAAAAATGAAACCACAGATAAACACTGATGATTTATCAGTGGAAAAGAAATGAATTCTGGATTTTTGCCCGACTTATAATGTTATTCCAGACTGCATTTGTGAACTTTTTATTACCACTAAAAATGGTTCACAACCACAAGTAAAGGAGATGAGTATTCATGGCTTATTCTTGGTTTAAAGCATTTCATATTGTCGGATTTGTAGTTTGGTTCGCCGGTTTGTTCTACCTAGTACGCCTTTTTATCTATCACGTTGAAGCGAATCTTGAACCTGAGCCAGCGCAAACGATATTGAAAAATCAGTATCAAATTATGGAAAAGCGTCTCTACTACATCATCACGAATCCGGGAATGTACGTGACGATCGCAATGGCCATCGGTTTATTAACCACTGAACCAGACGTTTTAAAAGAGGGCTGGTTACATATCAAACTGCTGTTTGTGGCGATTTTAATTGGTTATCATCATTACTGCGCTCGGCTGATGAAGAAATTAGCAGTAGGCGAATGTGGCTGGAGTGGTCAGCAATTACGTGCTTTAAATGAAGCGCCTACAGTTATGTTAGTAGCGATCGTGTTGCTGGCTGTATTTAAGAATAATCTACCTACAGACATCGCTGCTTGGGCTATTTTTGCCATGATTATCTTGATGGCAGTCACTATTCAACTTTACGCCAAAAAACGTAGACAAGATAAAGAGAAATTGACGGCACAGATAGGGCAACCACAAGAACAAAGTTAGACAAAGTAAGATAGCACAGCTGTGCTACCTTACTAAATGTTGCATCACAACAATAAATGCTACCAATTAACCATTACCTCATCCTGGAAACGTTTTTAGTAAATCATCGCCAGGAATCACGGTAGTGTAAAAAGTATATTTGCGATTAGCGACATAACGGCGGTCTTGTTTAACAATCGCCATAAATTCTCTATGTCCATCACGAGTCCGTCCCACTAAACAACCTGCACTGGCAAGGCGAATATCATTCCGGGGAAAATCAAAGCCGTAGTGTTGATTCACATAAAAATTATCACCTGTATCAAGCTTGTCGCCAGTCCGTTTAAAATCTTGGTTGAAATCTCTACAAACAGTGATATCTCCAACTTGCACTAATGCTTCGTGAGGCTCTGCTGTGCCGTGAATACCAACAGCCCAAGCTTTGTATTGTCCAAACTGAATCCTAGCCGCTCCTTTGGGATTCATCGGGTTATAAGTGTAATACTTTCCTGGTTCTGTAGTTGCTTCCCAGTGGTCTACGATTTTGGGAACACCATTCACTACTTCAATCACAATCCGGCGATCGTTAAATTCATTAGGTGTATCACTGTTGAGAGTCCAGTCTGCATCTATGCCCTCTATATAAACAATGTTGTATTCTTTGGGATTGGTAAATACCTGATAACCTTTGGCTACCATATATTTCACAATCTTACTAGCGATGTCATTGCCTAATTTTAAAGGGGGTTTAGGAAGATCGTCTATTTTGGTTTCAATCAGTTCCTTGGCTGTGACTGCTCCTAAAAACCCACTCTCTTCAGTCTTGGTTAATTCTTGAAATTTTTTGAGAGATATCACAGAAACAGGGCCAAATTTCCCATCGGCTGGAGATTCTAGCAAACCTAAACCGATTAACAATATCTGAATTTGACGAGACAAATCTGCATCTTCTGCGATCGCATCAAATGACCATTTCTCATCTTTTCCCAAGAAATCTTGTAGTTTCATTATGCACCTGTCTTCATTTACTTACTTCTAAGTATAAACATCATTTTAAAAATTGATGTTGTCTGAAACAATACTCCGGCCTGAAGCAGAATGTCACAATTTTTACTATTAATTTATGATTGGGCACGCAAAAATTTACAGAGATGATACTCAATAAAAAACTATTTATTGGGAATATATATGAAATTTTTTCCGTAATCTTTAGAAGATACACATAAAAATGATGAGTATAAAGTTGTACTGGAAGATGTGAAAAATATTCTCTGGCTGCTAGATTGCACATTGCTTCAATGCAATACTTCATACAGGCTACATTATTAATTAGCTGAATTTCTCTGCTGCGCGTCCAAGCAGCAACTCGTCGTCAGGCATCGCCTCTGTAAAATCCGAAATGACTAATGAAGAACTGCTGCAAATTATTAAACAAGCTGCCAGAAACAAGTCGGCAACATTAGTCCTTTATGCCAAAGGCTTAACAACGCTGCCAGCAGAGATTGGTCAACTCATAAACCTCAAAGCGCTTTACCTCCACTCGAATCAACTAACAACGCTGCCAGAAGAGATTGGTCAACTCTCCAACCTCAGTGAGCTTTACCTCCACTCGAATCAACTAACAACGCTGCCAGAAGAGATTGGTCAACTCTCCAACCTCAGTGAGCTTGGCTCAGCAACAATCAACTGACAACGCTGCCAGCAGAGATTGGTCAACTCACTAACCTCAGTCAGCTTTACCTCCACAACAATCAACTAACAACGCTGCCAGCAGAGATTGGTCAACTCATCAACCTCAGTCAGCTTTACCTCCACAACAATCAACTGACAACGCTGCCAGCAGAGATTGGTCAACTCACTAACCTCAGTCAGCTTTACCTCCACAACAATCAACTGACGACGCTGCCAGCAGAGATTGGTCAACTCACTAACCTCAGTCAGCTTGGCTCAGCAACAATCAACTGACGACGCTGCCAGCAGAGATTGGTCAACTCACTCACTTCAGTCAGCTTAACCTCAGCAACAATCAACTGATGACGCTGCCAGCAGAGATTGGTCAACTCATCAACCTCAGTCAGCTTTACCTCAGCAACAATCAACTGACAACGCTGCCAGCAGAGATTGGTCAACTCATCAACCTCAGTCAGCTTTACCTCCACAACAATCAACTGACAACGCTGCCAGCAAAGATTGGTCAACTCACTAACCTCAGTCAGCTTTACCTCCACAACAATCAACTGACGACGCTGCCAGCAGAGATTGGTCAACTGCTCAACCTTAGTGGGCTTAACCTCAGCAACAATCAACTAAAGACACTGCCAGCAAAGATTGGTGAACTCCTCAACCTCCGTGAGCTTGACCTCAACAACAATCCACTGACGATGTTGTCAGCAGAAATTGGTCAACTTACTAAATTAGAAGAACTCAAGCTTAGTAATAGTAAGCTAGAAACTTTGCCTGTAGAAACATGGAAACTCACCAACTTGACTGTACTTGACCTACGTGATGGACGAATAAAAATGCTGCCTGATGGGATTGAGCAGCTTTTTGAACTGAGCAGATTAAACCTTCGCAACAATTTTTTAGATACACTACCTAAAGAAATCTGGCAACTCACCAAGCTCAAAAGATTAGACCTAAGAGGTAACAAACTTCCTATTCCACCTGAAATTTTAGGACCATCTGATCACCGCAGAAATCCTGGCGAATTATCCACGATCCTCAACTATTTTTTCCAACTTCAGAAAGAACAGAAAAAGGCTCTCAATGAAGCCAAAATGCTACTAGTTGGTCAGGGTAGTGTTGGTAAAACCTCTCTTGTTAAACGGCTAATCGATAACTGCTACAACGCCCATGAGTGCAAGACCGAAGGCATCAATATTAGAAACTGGCACATTCCTGTTAACGATCAATTAATCCGGCTCAACGTGTGGGACTTTGGTGGACAAGAAATTATGCACGCTACCCACCAGTTCTTTCTTACCAAACGCAGCCTTTATCTGCTGGTGCTTGATTCTCGTGTAGATGAACTGCAAAACAAACTAGAATACTGGCTCAAGATTATTCAGAGTTTTAGCAACGATTCCCCTATTTTGATCGTTGGCAACAAAATTGACCAACATCCCCTCGACATCGATCAGCGCGGCTTGTGCCAGAAATACCCTGCTATTAAAGGCATTATGTCTATATCTTGTCAGACTGGGGAAGGTTTAGAGCAATTGCAGTCAGCCATTACTAACCAAATTGCCAATTTAGATCACATTCACGACCCATTACCTCAAAGCTGGTTTCAGGTCAAAACCCGCTTGGAACAGATGCAACAGGACTACATTCCCTATAGTGAATACGAAAGTCTGTCTCAGGAGGAGCAAGTCAGCGATTCATTAAGCCAAACTACACTAATTGAACTTCTGCATCAACTTGGTATCGTTCTAAATTTCCGGGATGATCCGCGTTTGGCAGACATGGGAGTTTTAAATCCAGAATGGGTGACGAACGGAGTTTACAAGATTCTCAACGATAATCGGCTGATGACTGAATTTCGGGGTATTCTGGATCGCACTCAACTTAACCGGATTTTGGATAACTCCCGCTATCCTGGCAATAAGCCATTATTCATTGTCGATATGATGCGGAAGTTTGAACTCTGCTTTCCGTTAGAGGATGGCAGCGGCGATCGCTTCCTCATCCCCGACTTGTTGCCTAAAGAAGAACCCGCGACAGGGAATTGGGAAAATGGTTTGGCATTCCAGTATCATTACAGCGTCCTCCCTAACAGTATCATCTCCCGCTTTATTGTACGGATGCACCACAACAGCGATCGCCAGACTTGGTGGCGTAGCGGTATTGTTCTCAAACACCTTGGTAATCGGGCACTTGTCAAAAGTGATCAGGAAGACCGCAAAATCTTTATTATCATCAGCGGCTCATCGTCCACTCGCCGAGAATTACTAGCAATGATCCGTTGTCAATTTGATGCCATCCACCAAACTATTAAAGGGTTGCTACCAGAAGAGAAAGTACCGATTCCGGGACACCCGAATATTGTTGTGGACTATAAAAACCTACTTGCTTATGAAGAGAAGAACTTACCTATCATTCCCCCAGGTT
This sequence comes from Nostoc sp. TCL240-02, assembly GCF_013343235.1. Lineage (GTDB taxonomy): Bacteria > Cyanobacteriota > Cyanobacteriia > Cyanobacteriales > Nostocaceae > Nostoc. The sequence continues at coordinate 478,917 of NZ_CP040094.1, forward strand.
TGATAGAACCATTCAATGCTCGACAACTGCTTGATGGTATTGAACTCAAAGAAGAACGACAGGAACGACAGCGTGAATACAAGCAAGAAGAAAATTGCGTGGTAACTCGTCCATCTACAGCAGAATTCGAGAAGGAAATTTTCATTTCTTATGCTTGGGGTGGAGAAAGTGAGCAATTTGTCAATCAATTGGATGAGACTTTGCAGGCAAAAGGAATCAAAATCATCAGGGATAAACGCAATTTGGGTTACAAAGGACTGATTAAATCTTTCATGGAACGGATTGGACGCGGTAAATGTGCGATCGCAATTATTAGTGACAAATATTTAAAGTCCCCTAATTGTATGTTTGAGCTAGTGCAAATTGCTAAAAATGGAGAGTTTTATAATCGAATTTTCCCTATTGTGTTAGCGGATGCCCAAATTTATAAACCTCTTGCAAGGCTTAAATATATCAAGCATTGGGAAGACGAAATTAAAGAATTAGATGAAGGGATGAAAGGCGTTTCCGCAGCTAATTTACAGGGGTTTCGTGAAGAAATTGACCAATACACCGAGATTCGCAATACGATCGCAGAACTGACTAACCTGCTAAAAGATATGAACACCCTCACCCCTGATATTCACAGCGAATCAGACTTTGAGGAGTTGCTGAATGCGATCGCACAGCGTTTAGATGAGTAAAAATAACCTATTGGTTGGGTTTAGAGGTTGAGCAATGTCTCCGACTGGCTAGACTTACGCCCTTTTGACTCGATAATTTGTGTTCTGAAATGCAAGCTTTAAGTTCAGAAGTAGAATGATGAAGGTAAAAGGTGCAACTTTGAGGGTTAAAGGCGCAACTTCCAGGGTAAAAGGTGCAACTTTGAGGATAAAAGGCGCAACTTCCAGGGTTAAAGGTTAAGCGATCGCTCTTTTAACTCGACAACTCGTGTTCAAAGGTGCAACTTTCGAGTTCAGAGGTGGAATGATGAAGCTTTGAGGTGGAGCGATCGGATCGCATCATCGTTTACCTGTCTTCTTCTAGCAGTGCAGCTAGTTTATTAGCAGCTTCATGGGAATTATAGGGAGACCACACATGATAAGTGACCCCTCTGCCTGTAACGAGGATATTTCTTCTTCTGTCGCTAATTCTTGAACTAAAAACTGCATGACCTTGAGTTTATCTGCACGAGATAGCTTGTGCAAGGTTAGGAATAAATCTGCTGCGCTCATATCAAGTTGAATCAGCCTAATAAAAAAGATTTTACTACGCAAAACCTGTCCTTCTCCGATGCGGAGAGGGACAGACTTTAATAAAAGTTCAAAGTACAAAGAGGTTTGATAACTAATTATAGCGGTTATCAGTCTACTTCAGTACAGTAGGAGAGAGCAATTCTACTGATAATTGGTGGTGATGAAAGCCTACTCTCTCGACTTGCGTCAAAAAATAGTTGATGCTTATGCCTGCGGTGACATTTCCCAACGAAAACTGGCTAAAAACTTTGGTGTCACCTTAAGTTTTGTGCAAAATTTACTCAAACGCCATCGAGAATTGGGGATGATAGGCCCCAAGGTGCGGACTGAGCAGACAGCAACAAAGTTGAATGCTGAACAGTTAGAAATCCTGCGCCAACTCGTCATAGCACAGCCCGATGCGACGTTAAGCGAATTGCGGGAACGACTTTACGAGAAAACAGAGGTCTTAATTGGGGTAGCTACGGTGAATCGGATGGTTCGCTGGAAACTTCACCTCAACCTCAAAAAAAAGTCTCCACCTCACAAAAAAGGTAGTGATGAAGTCCAACTAGCCCGATTTGAGTACTGGAAACTCTTGAGGGGGATACCCGTCGAAGAGCTGATTTTCTTAGATGAATCGGGAGTTAATCTGTCCTTCATCCGCAAATGTGCCCGCGCCTTGCCTGGCCTTCGGGCCTATGCTCAAAAGCCCAACCGCAAAGGGAAAAATGTCTCGGTAATTGGTGCAATTAGCTTGAAAGGACTGCTCACCCAATGGAGTGGCTTAGGTTCTATCGATGCTTTGACTTTTGATGCCTTCATCGCCCAAAAGCTCGTACCCAAACTTTGGCCTGGTGCAGTGGTGATCATGGATAACTGCTCAATCCATAAAAGTGATGAACTTGAAGCTTTGCTCATCGCTGCTGGCGCTCATCTCATTTATCTCCCCCCCTATTCTCCCGATTTTTCACCGATTGAGAATTGTTGGTCCAAGATTAAGAACATTCTCCGTCGCATCGGTGCAAGGACATACCCTGATTTACTCCAGGCATTAGATACGGCATTCGCAGAAGTGACAATAGAGAATTTGCTGGGTTGGTTTACTCACTGCTGCTACTGTACCTCACAAGACTGATAACCGCTATACTTGATTTGCGGATGAGCATTTTGTCCATCACAACAAACTAAGGTTAGGTGTAGCTGTAGTTTTAGTTTGGTAAGCCTTTTTGACACCAACCCAGTTACTAGCAATTGGCATTCGCCAACCAGTTCCGAAGGCGCGATCGGTGATTTTCAATCCGGGGGGTGCTTGTCGCCGTTTAAATTCAGCCCGTGCCACCATTTGAATTACTCTATCTACAATCACCGGATCGTGACCGGCTGCAACAATTTGCACTGCTGATTGGTGGTTGTGAACCAGGCGTTGCAAAATATCGTCCAAAATTTCGTAAGGCGGGAGAGAGTCTTGATCCACTTGACCTGGTTTGAGTTCGGCGCTGGGTGCTTTAGTCAAAACGTTTTGCGGGATGATTTCATTATTGCGATTTAACCAATGACAAAGTGAATACACACGCGTTTTAGGAACATCTGCAATCACCGCTAACCCGCCATTCATATCGCCGTAAAGAGTACAGTAACCAACTGCCATTTCTGACTTGTTACCTGTAGATAAAAGCAGATAGCCAAATTTATTAGCGATCGCCATTAATAAATTACCCCGAATCCGAGATTGAATATTCTCCTCAGCTATTCCAAACTCAGTACCCGCAAACAAATCACCTAATGTTTGATCGAAGCCTTGCATTAAGTCGCCAATTGGTAAAAGATTAGTCTTAATCCCCAAATTTTCGGCTAATGCCAAAGCATCACTAATGGAATGTTCCGAACTATAAGGGGAAGGCATGAGAACACCCAAGACATTTTCTTTACCAAGTGCAGCCGTGGCGATCGCAGCTACTATTGCAGAGTCAATCCCGCCACTTAAACCCAAAACTACTTTAGAAAAGCGACACTTGCGGGCGTAATCTCGCACTCCCAAAACCAAAGCTTGCCAAATTTCTTCATCTTCTGATTCATAAACAGGTGCTACAGAACCCAATAGTAAATCGCTTTGTACCTCATCAAATTCGACCACCATTAAATCGGTATCAAAACCACGGGCGCGAGATATAATTTCACCTTGGCGATTTAAGGCAAAACTACACCCATCAAAAATTAAATCGTCATTTCCACCAACCTGATTAGCATAAATAATCGGTTGTTGAAAACGTACTGCACTATGACTGAGCATTGTTTCTCGAAGCTGCTGCTTGCCGACTGTGTAGGGTGAAGCAGACAAATTTACAATCAAATCTACACCCAGAATTGCTAAGTCAGCAATTGGATTTACCGCATAACTCCGTTTGCCCCAAAATTCCTCATCGTTCCATAAATCTTCGCAAATAGTTACGCCAATATCGATATTATCTAAAGTGAAATAATTAGCTTGCAAACCTGGTTCAAAATAGCGACGTTCATCAAATACATCGTAAGTAGGCAAAAGTCGCTTGTGAAAAACTTGCTTGACTGTGCCATTTTCTAACAAAGCCATGCTATTAAATAAGGTTTTACCGCCACTAATATGTGCATTGGGGTTCGGTTCAACAGTTCCTACCAACACAGCTAAATTTGGTGGTAAATCTTGAGCCAAGTTTTGTAAAGTGATGCCCATCGCCTTCACAAAACTAGGATTTAGTAATAAATCTCGTGGTGGATAACCACATAAAGAAAGTTCTGGTGTCAACAACAAACGCGCACCGTTAGATGCTGCACGTTGTGCCGCCTCCAGAATTTTTTGGGCATTTAAAAGCAAATCACCAATTGTCGGATTAATTTGAGCGATCGCAATTTTCATATTATTTAGTCATTAGTCATTAGTCATTTGTCATTTGTCATTTGTCAAGAGTCACTTATGACTTTTGACTTTGCAATACGGTTCGGTTAACGTTTTAATATTTTGAAGATCCCCCCAACCCCCTTAGAAAGAGAGGCTTATAACCGTCTTCTACCCCCTTTTTAAGGGAGTCGCCGCAGGCAGGGGGATCTTAACCGAAATGTATTGCAGGAATGTGGACTCTGTAAAGTAATTGCTTAAATAAACACCAAGGGTTTATCTTTTAAGGGAGCAAATGCTTCCGCGTCAAACTTATACAAACTAGCCGGACGACCAGCACCCCGTGATACCTTAATTCCGGTATCGCATAAAAAACCTAACTTGAGTAGACGCGCCCGAAAATTAGAATAATCGGAAAAGTTATCATCTAAAACTGTGGCGTATAACTGATATAAATCATTCAAGGTAAACATTTCTGGCAAGACTTCAAAAGCCACCGGGCTATACTCTAATTTATTTCGTAATCGCCTGTGTCCATAAGCCAGAATTTCATTATGGTCAAAAGCTAATTGCGGCACTTCTTTGACTGGATACCAAGCTATACCAGTCATGCGATCGGCAATTAATTCGGCTTCCTCAAATCGCACTAGGGCAAAGTAACTAACTGATAGATAACGCACACCATAACTATCAGTTGCTTCCCGTGGATCGCGATTTGGCCCGCCAAATGTATAGAGTTGTTCTAAGTAGAGATTGTTGACCTTAATTTTCTCCGCCATAATACGATAGGCGGCATCCTCTAAAGACTCTCCTGGACGTACTAAAGTACCGGGAAGACTCCAATGATTTAGAAATGGTTCTTGCTGTCGCATTACTAGTAGAACTAACAGCCGATTTTGCACAGTATCTACAGAAAAAATTACATTATCAACACCAACCTTGAAATCGGCCAAAGGTTGTTGGTTTAACGGAGTTGGTATCTTTTTTTGTGAACGTCCTGGCATTCGTACAAATGCTCTCGATTAATATAGGCAACTACAGGGGCGGTGAGGGCTTGAGAATCTCCATGTTCGCGGTAGGCTGTTGAGGAAACATCTAGACCGGTCAGACTAGCGATCGCAATTTTCCCTCCCAGCTTTTGCACTACCTCTGAACTAGATTCATCTATTGCATATCCGGGTCGCGGTACAATCAGTAGTTGCACTTGCTGTAACAAATCTTCAATGCGATACCAACGTGGTAGCTGACTCAGTAAATCTGAACCAATAATCAACGTCAATTCAGCGTCTTCACCCCAAGTAAGCTTGGCTTTTTCTACTGTTTCCAGTGTTCTGAAGCTACTTAATTCTTGTTCCAAAGCAATATTGTGCCTTGGCGCGTCTATATCCGCAATCAACAGTCGCAACATTGCCGCCCGATGTTCTAAGGGTGTTTGATGAGACTTAAACGGATTATCCGCCGCCCAAACCGCTACCCAATCATAACGCTCAGACAACCAACTCAGAATTTTTTGATGTCCCGCAGTTGGTGGATCGGCACTAGTACCAAACAAAGCAACTCTCATAGTAATTCGTAATTCGTAATTCGTAATTCGTAGTTCGTAATTAAGACATACCGAAAGAGTAATTATTACCTCTGTGTACTCAGCGCTTCTGCGGTTCGTTTCTTAGTCTCTTCAGTCAACACCCGTAACCCCTCAGAAATCTCCACTTCTACAGCCACAGGATGATCCAAAAGCCGTGCCTGTTGTGGCAAACTGGCAACTGAGGCTGCGGTACGTTGACGAATTGTTGCCAAAGACTCTAACGGTTGCAACCGTTGACCTTCCTGTACTACCAACTGCAACAAAGGCTCTTCTTCCAAAGCAATTTCACCTAAAAGTCCCAACCTATCTGCTTTTACCCTACCTCCGGTAAACGAACGAAAAATCTGCTTGCGCCCTGGATAAGTAACTTTACCACTCGACTGCTTCATCACTGGGATGCCATCAATGTCTACAAGTTTATAGACTCCATTTACAGGCGAACCTGTAACTAATCTGGTTCCCAATCCATAACCATCAATTTGCGCCCCAGCAGCTTTTAACCTGGCAATTTCCCACTCATCCAAGTCGCCACTGGCAAAAATTGGCACACCGGGAAGGAGCGATCGCACCTGTTTTGATAAGGTAACTAAATCTCCTGAGTCCAATCTCACTCCTGTCAATTGCATTTCCCCGGAATTTACTTTTTCAGCCAAACGCTGGGCAGCAGCAAGGGTATCGTAGGTATCAATCAGCAATGGCGCACCCGGAAAATATCGATGAAATGCACTAAAAGCTTGTTCTTCAGTGCCTTCTATTGCTGACAGCGCCATCACCAAGGCGTGTGCCATCGTACCACTAGGCTTTTCTCCCAGTTGTAGCGCTGCTAACACATTGGAGGTTGAATCTAGCCCACCTGCCAACGCCGCCCGCGCCGCCCACAAAGACCCCTGCGGACTAAATGCTCGTCTTGTGCCAAATTCTAAAAGTGTTGCTGATTCTCCCGCTACATCCCGCAACCGTGCTGCTTTTGTGGCAATCAAAGTCTGGTAATTAATCGTATTCAGAAGGTAAGTTTCCACTAGTTGCGCTTGCCAAAGTGGTGCTTCCACCCGCAACAGTGGTTGATTGGCAAATACGGCTGTCCCTTCTGGTACTGCCCAAACATCACCAGTAAATTTACCCTCAGCTAAAAGTGACCAAAAGCGATCGCCTGCATGAGCAAAAATTCCCGTTGCTTGTAACGCTGCAATTTGCGAGGCACTAAAGCGGATTTTGGCTAAATATTCCAATGCTTGCGTTAGCCCCATTGCAATTAAATAACCAAAACCTTCTGGCAATCTTCTGACAGACAATTCAAAGCTTGCCCGTCGTTGTTCTATACCTTCGCCTGTGTAACAAGCTGCCATCGTCAATTGGTAAAGATCGGTCAGCAAGCTGTAGTCATCAGCCGAGAGGTTTAGTTCCTGATTCTGCTGGCTTTGCTGTTTATATACATAGTCCAAATCTGGCAAAGTTGTCATGCAAGAGATTCCTTACAAGCTGCTTCTTTTATTTATGGTAATATTTACCATAAATAATGTCAACTACCGTTAAGGATATTTCCTGAGATTGCTATGTAACAGTAGATTCATAGGTAAATTTATACTAACTTTATAAAATACTTAATATTTTTTAATAGTAAAAGCTAGCAATAATGTTAATGGATAAGGCAACTAATGAAAGGAAAAATATCTTTTCAAAGAAAGTTTGTTTTGCTTCGCTCTTTTTCCGACTAGGGTTGGAGAAACAGCTATGTTACAATTAGAATCGGAGAGAAAAAGTTGACTTTTTAACAAGCTAAAGTATTGCAAAGTTATCTGAATAAATATTGCACATATTCTCAATATATTGAGAAGTAGAGCCAGCTAAGAATATTGGTATTAGAGTATAGGTAGCACAATTAAAGCGACTCAAAATAAGGAGTCCAATATTATGGCTATTTCCAAAATCCTTGGTAATATAACTCGGTATATTTCTGAAGCAGCAATGCGGATTTTTGGCCCTACGGATGATGCTTATCCTGCTACTGGGGTACAACCTTTTACAGGTGAGCCTTACGATAAGCGTAAAGATGATAATTCGTAGGTAGTGATATAGCATTTGAAAAATATTTATGAACAAAAAGATCCCCGACTTCTTGAAGAAGTCGGGGATCTGAAGAATTTTGCGATTGTTCAAAAGGTGTTTCGTTCATAATCTTCACGTTCCTTTCGAGTAGCTAGACGGGCGCTGATGATACGGATAAGCTGTTAAGCAAATAAGATTGCACATTGAGACCGCAGGGGGGCAGGGAGCAAGGGAGAGGGTTTGCAGATTTTATTACTATGAAAATAGTGCAATTTAAAGGACTATTAGCTTAGTATTGGAACGCTCAGTGAAACAAATCAACAGCAAGAGATTTTGTTGAGAGTGACCAATAATGATTTCTTGCTGCTCATCTATAGAGTGCGCTTCATCATCAAAGATCACTGCCAGAGAATTGCCGAAGACAGTTTTGGCTTCTTCAAAGCTGACACCGTGCTTCTTCAAATCCCACTCGAACTCCATGACTAGATCGTATCCGATTAGCTATGCAAAGTTGATTAATAATGAGTTGCCGACTTACGATGATGCACGGCTGTAACACCATCATTATCTAACAATTTGCCATTCTCGACGGTTGCATAAACTAGCCAGTGGTCGCCAGATTCCATACGGTTTTGTACAGAACATTCCAGATATGCCAAGGCATCTGTAAGTATGGGAGAACCGTTTTCAGCTTCTTGGGAGGCGACATCAGCAAATCGATCTTGTCCTGGGCCAAAAGGTTTGAGGAAGTGCTTCATCAACCCCAAATGATTCCCTTCTTTAAGAATATTGAGGACAAATTTGTTTCCTGTATGGGTCAGTGTTTCTACTGCCCGTTCTTTAGCGACGGCTATGGTTAAACCAGGCGGATTAAAGCTAGCTTGAGCTACCCAAGAGGCTAACATGGCACTGGAGCGATCGCCTTCTTTGGCAGTCAAAACGCACAAAGAACCAACAATACGACCAACTGCTTGTTCTACAGTAGTAGCAGGAAGACTCTGCGATCGCACTTTTCTAGCTTTCTTCAGTGCTTGGGCAAAGTCGGTTCCAGCTTCTTCACATAACTGTAAGGTGGCATCGTCAGGTTTGAATTTCACGCGGATGGTGTCAAAACCAAACCGATAGCCAGCATCTTTTAATTTACCTTCAATTAAATCAACTGCTTCCCCACTCCAGCCAAAGGAACCAAAAACACCAGCGAGTTTATTATTAGTCGCGGTGGATAGCACAATTCCTAAAGCTGTTTGCACAGGTGTCGGTGCATGACCGCCGAGAGTTGGAGAACCCATGATGAAACCACCGGCTTTTTCTACAGCCGCCCGAATTTCTTCTGGTTCAGTAAATTCGCAGTTAATCGATTCTACAGCCACACCAGCTTTGGTGATGCCACGAGCGATCGCTTGGGCTAAGGTTGCTGTATTTCCATAAGCTGATGCATAAATTAACGCCACTGTCAAGTCAGCAGAAGTTTGCTGTTGACTCCATTCTCGATAAGATTTAGTCAGTTCGATTAAGCCATAGCGCACCAAAGGGCCGTGTCCAGTGGCATACATTCTCACGGGAAAATCGGCTAGTTTTTCCAGCGCTGTTTCTACTTGACGGGCGTGGGGAGCCATGAGGCAATCAAAATAATAGCGCCGATCTTCGTTATATACTTCCCAGCCTTCATCAAATACCTGATCTCCGCAAACGTGCGCCCCAAATAACTTATCTGTGTAGAGAATTTCTGTTTGCGGATCGTAGGTGCAGAGTTGATCTGCATAGCGAGGATTCGGGGTGGGAATAAATTGTAAATTATGCCCGTTACCCAAATCTAGAGTTTCTTCGCCCCGCATAACCAGAATTTGCAAATCTGGATTTTCCAGCGCCCCACGCAAATTTATCGCCCCTGGATTAGAACAAACAAATGTGATTTGTGGAGCAATTTCCAACAAAGCTTTTAAAGTTGCAGCCCTGTTAGGATTTATGTGTCCCAAAATTACATAATCTAAATCTTCGAGATGGAAACGCTGCTGCAAGGCTTCTAAATAAATTTCTGTAAACGTTTCCCCTGGAGGATCAATAATGGCAGTTTTATCGCTTTCAATTAAATAAGAATTAGCAGTTGTACCCTTGGCAAGAGCATATTCAATTTCAAATCTGAGCCTTGACCAACTGCGCGATCGCAATATTCTTGTATCTGTAGCTATGGGATAAACTTGAACATCACGAGGTTTATTTTTTGACATGGCTTTATTGGGTATTGGTGATTGGGGATTGGGTACTGGGTATTGGGTATTGGATATTGGGTATTTGGATAACTTTTTCCCAGTTCCTAGTCCCCAGTCCCTAGTCCCCAGTCCCCAGTCCCCAATCCCTAATAGTGATTTCCGACTTTGCGGTGATGCACAGCAGTTAAAGCATCGGGTTTAGAAACTCTTCCAGCATAGACGGTACTGTATACTGCCCAATGGTCGCCGCAATCCATTCTACTGACGACTTCGCACTCCATGTAGGCGAGGGCATCGTTGAGGATGGGCGCACCATTTTCGGCTGGCTGGGTTCTCACTCCTTGAAAGCGATCAGCACCAGGGCCGAATCGTTTCAAAAAGTGCTTCATGAGGGGTTGGAAATTGCCTTCTTCTAAAACGTTGAGAACAAAGCGATCGCCTACTTGCATGAGTGATTCAATTGCCCGATCTTTGGCTACTGCAATGGAAAATCCCAAGGGTTTGAAGCTGGCTTGAGCAACCCACGAGGCTAACATAGCACTGGATACATCACCTTTTTTGGCAGTGATAATATATAATCCGCCACTGAGTCTACCGAGTGCTTTATCTAAGTCAGCACCAAGAGATTTCATCGCTTTGATGCTGCGATCGCGTGTTACCCATTGAGCTAAGTCTGTACCCGCTTCTTCACACAACTTGTAGGTATTTTCTGTAGGCGCTTCTTTAATCCGAATGGCTGGAAAAACTGTTATTAAACCTAAATTACGGAATTTACTCAGCAAAGGATCTATCGGCTCATCATCGCCACCGCCACTTTCAAACACGCCGATGGCTTGCTTTTCTTTGGCAGATCCTAAAACTGTGCTGAGTGCAGATTGGATGCTCGCAGCACCAGAAGCCGGAGGTAGACCAACAATTAGCCCTGCACAACGGCTAACCAGTTCCCGCAGTTCTTGTAAATCGACTTCAGAACCCAAATCGACAATTTCCACGGCGACACCGGTTTTACCGATACCGTTAGCAATTGCTTGGGCGAGGCGATCGCTATATCCATATTCAGAAACGTAAAATATTCCAACTATCGTTTCTGGCTTGGCTTGGGTTTGACTCCAAGTGCGGTAACGTCCAACTAGTTCCTCAACATTGTGAGATAGTAATGGGCCGTGTCCTGTGGCAATCATATCGATGGTTTTCAGTTCTCCCATCCGCTTCAGGGCAGATAAAACTGACCGGGCATTTGGCCCCATCAAGCAATCGTAGTAGTAGTGAAAGTCTTCTTCGATCGCTGCCAAGTCTTCATCAAAGGTGCTATCTGAGCAATAGTGCAGTCCAAAAGCATCGCAGGTGTAGAGAGTTTTGGTTTTGTGGTCGAAGCTGAAAATAGTATCCGGCCAATGTAAATTTGGAGCAATCACGAATTCAAATTCATGACCATTGCCCAAATCTAAGCGATCGCCATTTTTCACAATCCGCCGCTTGAATGGCTGATGTACGAAATCCTCAAGAAACTGAATCGCCACCTTAGAACCGACAACGGTAATTTCTGGAGCCATAAGCAGCAAATCTTTAACTAAACCGCTATGGTCTGGCTCAGTGTGGCTGATAATTAGATAATCAATATCTGTTGGGTTGATTAGTCCGGTGAGCGTATCAAAATATAGCTGACGAAACTTTTCATGGGAGGTATCAACTAAAGCAGTCTGCCCCCCACGGATGAGAAACGAGTTATAAGTAGTGCCGTTTTGCAAACCAAACTCAATATCGAAGCGATCGCGATCCCAGTCTAAAGAGCGAATTGCCGTCGTCTCTTGAGCGATTTCCACAGTCTGTATGGTGAGCCGTTTTTCAGTTTTTTCGGTGAGCGCTACCATAACTCCCTCCTTGACACAATGAGTATTTGTTCCTCTTCTTTATATTGTGACACGTGATGAATGTTAATTTTTATTAAAAAATCTATGTCTGACTTAAAAAAGTTAAAAGTGTGAAACCGCAGAAGTACAGAGAGGAAATTTGGCTAGCGTTGGAAATTGGGAACTCTCGGCTGCATTGGGCGTTGTTTATTGGCGAGACGCTTTACTCAGCTTGGGATACTGACTATCTTCCTGAGTCTGCTATACGACAGTTGGCTGAATGTCAAACCCTGAATGATTTACTGGAGAATATTTTTCCAGAAGGTGAATCTCTCACAAATACTCTGCCCCTTTGCCCTCTTTTCGTCGCCTCCGTAGTTCCCAGCCAAACTGCTATTTGGCAAACTTACCCAAATACTCATCTTATTACATTAGACCAAGTACCACTAAAGGGTGTTTATCCCACACTAGGAATTGACCGCGCTTTAGCTTTGTGGGGGGCAGGGAAAACGTGGAGTTTTCCAATGTTGGTAATTGATGCTGGGACAGCGCTAACTTTTACGGCTGCGGATGCTAATGAGTGTCTAGTTGGAGGTGCAATTTTGCCGGGTTTAGGTTTACAACTTACATCTCTCGGTCAAAAAACCGGACAATTACCATTAGTAGAAATGCGAGATTTTGCGTCTCTACCACCGCGTTTTGCTCTCAATACTACAGAAGCAATTCAAAGTGGAGTGCTTTATACAATATTAGCTGGAATCAAAGATTTTATTGAAGAATGGATGCAATTATTTCCTGATGGCAAAATTGCGATTAAAGGCGGCGATCGCACTTTATTATTAAACTATATGCAAGTCTTATATCCTGAAATTACGGCACGTTTAATTGTAGAATCCAATTTAATTTTTTGGGGAATGCGGGAAATAGTAATAGGAAATAGGTAATATAGCAATCCGATTTGAATTTTGAAAAAATCAAAATCTAAGTATATGTAGGTGAGTTGCGTTTTGGTAACGCACTCTACGTGTATTTTAAAAATCAAATATGAGTCCTATAGTAATCTGGATTTTTACGGCTACTCTCAAAACGAATGCAAGGAAGGAAAACAGAGCTAGGTAATGATGGCATAGAATGGAGATATAAATTCCTCTCTGGTAATGAAATAATATGCCTAAAACATCACATTTCGATGGGATTATGCAACAACTAAATGCCCTTTCTTTGGCAGAATTGCTAGCAATAAGGGCAAGAGTCGATACCTTGATTGAGGGTCAATCTTTGCCATTGAGTAAAGGTCAAAGACGTTTATTTCGTTCTGAGAACACTTCTATCACTCAAAGAGTTTTGATCGGGTTATAGTTGTGACAACAAACTTGAAACACATATCACGCTTTGAGAGTGAAGGAATATTTGTAGTGGATTGGCAGCAAACTCTTAATGAGCTAGTTTAATTCGTTTAACTTATAGCTTTTTAAGATACCTTCGATAAACTCCCGAATCTCAAGTGCTACAACCCCAGCACAAGATTCCGGTAAATCATTTCTGGCATGGGAAATCATTTTCAACTCAACTTTCGGCATCAGTTGAGCATAAACCCGACTCTTGGCTAAAGCATTTGGTGTATCTTGGCCACCTTGTAAAATAAAACCCGGCACATCTATCATATAAAGCCGCTTTTGCAGTAATTCCGCTTCAATTTCTATTTGTCGCCGTTTGAAAAGTAACTGGCAACCTCTGGGATAAGGCAATAGCGACTGACGTAACTGCAAGTCTTGGGCAATTTTCTCATGCCAACCCAAGATTTTAGTTAAGGGAATTAGCGATCGCAACAATTTAACTATTAGTGGTGGATAATTCAATAGTCGCCGCATCTTTCGGCAATACTCTTCAAGTCCAGCTATCTCTACACCCTCTGGTGCAACCAGTACCAAACCATCGATTTTATCAGGATACTTTAAAGCATAGCTAGCAGCAATCCAACCCCCAAGAGAATGTCCTACTAAATATACTTTTTCTAGCTTGACAGCTTGCAGAAATTCAGCTAAACACTCTACTTGTAAATCTATCGAATGGTGGATATTAGGATTCTCTGACTCACCAAACCCTAACAAATCAGGTGCAAAGCAATGGAAATCTTGTGCAAGGGACTCCATCACAGATAACCACTGACTGCTTTCATTCCAAGTACCATGTAAAAAAATTATAGGAGTTTTTTCACCAATTTCACGCCAGAATACCAGCCCTTGAGAGAGCTTTATCCGGGAGTTACGGAATAGTGTATTCATTTTAATTTAGTAGTTAACTTTTAGCACCATAATAAATAGTCATTTGTCATTAGTCATTTGTCATTAGTTTTGGGCAAATTATAAACAGAGAAGTCTGAACCGTTAGCGTAGCGTCTCGTAAAGCCTGCGGCATAGCCACTCTTAAGGCGCAGCCTCTCGTAGAAAAGCTTCCTTAAATCAGAACTTTGGCGGCAAATGACCAATGACTAATAACAAAATATTATTATGCCAGTGTTGTCAAGCCATTTAAGTAGTCTTGCAACTGCCGAGTATGGTCGTGAGACATCTGTCCTGAAGGTAGCAAATTTGGAGAGAAAGCTTGGATTTCCATAACTTCCAAAGTATCTTGAATCTCCATTGTCCCATGCACCTCGGCTTCAACCACAATACAAATTGAATGGATTCTGGGATCACGGTCTGGTGCAGAGTAAACTCCTACCAAACGATTAATTTTCACCAATTCTAGCCCCGTTTCCTCAATCAATTCCCGGCGGACTGTGTTGGGAATATCCTCTCCCCAATCCACAATGCCTCCAGGCAATGCCCAAAGACCATCATCACGCCGCCGGATCAGTACTATCCGACCATCAGGTAAAATTGGGATGATACTAGTGCCAGTAATGGGATGACGAAATATAATACCCAATACTGTTTGTCCAATACGCCATAAGCTACGTGTGGACTGGACAGCTGCCGGAAAAAAAGCAATAACGTTCAATCTTCAAAATTTCTATGTTGTATTCTATATTTCTCTACCACTTACATAAACTCAACTCATAAAATTTCATCGAGTTTTGTTTTATACAAAAATGTTTGTGGTTTGAGATTTTATTCTCACGATTTACGTAGAATATCATTAATCTTAACATTAACTTTCAATAGAAGCACTGTATTTATATATACATACCATTTGTTAAGTTAGAAAATTTTTCAGTTTATAAATAACATTACCTTTGCTCAAACCAGCTATCATTAATATTTTTTCAAGACACTTTCAAAAAATTAATCTGAATAAGTATGTCTAAATTCTGAATTCTGAACAGGCAATTAAGCTTAATATACGAAAATCCTTTACAAAAACTGCGATCGCCTTTGGTGTGCTAAAAGCGATCGCACAAACAACCCGATGAAAAATCTAGCTCTACTATCTGCCATAGCCCTTACCACCACATCTGGATTGGTTTTCGGTACAATGCAAACCGCCTCTGCTTTAGCTTGGAATTGGAATTATTCTGGTACTGGTATAGAGGCGATTGGTACTTTTACAACTGATAATACCCCTGACGATCTGGGTTTTTATCAGATTTTAGGAATTACGGGTACACGAAATGGTGAAACGATTACTGGTCTGCAACCTGTAGGCACTCCAATACCAGGAAACGAACCTTTTAATGTTGACAATTTAATTAGTCTTAATAATCAGCAGTTAACAGTTGATGGTTTTGGTTATTCTACATCGGCGGGAAACTATTCTAATCCATTTTTCGCTAGTTTTTTGCCAACGCCAAGTTATTTAGAAGTTTTTTCTGTTCCACCACTGACACCAGGTTTTGGAAATTTAGGGACGGAAGATAGTCAGTTACCCATCAGTTTTTCTGCAAGCATAATCGCCGTACCTGAACCCACCTCAATCCTTAGCTTATTTGCCCTCGCCACTTTTGGTTTCCCTTCAACACTCAAACGTAATAAGCCATCCAAATTAAATGAAAAGAAGCTTGAAAAAGTTTCCTAAAACCATCAATAAAGGGCTTTGTTGCACTAAGTGGGAACAACGCTCAATTTTGCTTGTATTTATTGCACTTTGAATTGAATGAAGTTGAAAACAATGTATTCGGTTGAGGTCTAGCGAATACTGAATTTTATTAGTAAGATATCTTTCAATACTGCTTCGTTAATGGGAAAAGGGGAAAGAAAAAACCTTAAACTTAAGCACAGTAATCTCTTCCCTAAGCCAAATTTCTAGTGTAAAATTTTTTACTGCGAGCAGTATTGGAATAGCTTCTTCATAGGTTTGTTCCAAAAACAACAACTAGCTAGCTAATTTACATATCTGATGTATTTGAATCTAAGAAAAGGTATTTTTCGTCTAGCTGGTAGGGATAATTTTAAATTGTTATTGACAAAATAAGGTAAAACGCGGTAGACTAGTACACTGTTTAAAGCGTATTGATTGCTGCACTAGGCTACAAGTATATCAATAATATTGGTAGCTAATATTGCCTACGTGATGCCTAGTTGCTACTCTTTTGTTGTTTATTTAATGAGGTGAACATGGCCAAGCGCCGTAACCCGAAAAAAGAAAAGGCGCTACGGAACCAGGCGTATGCCAGAAAGTTTCGTAAACGAACTACGACAGGAAGAATGCAGAGAAGGTTCCAACAAAGACCACCCAAGAGTGAAGAAGAAGAAGGCGCAGCAACAGCAGCTGACACTGACTAAGCTGTCTGCTTAAATCCTTTTTATTTAGATTATTTATCTTTTAGGGCGTACAAATGTACGCCTTTATTTATTTTTGGGAATTGGGAATTGAGTATAGTTATTCTCCTTGTCCCCCTTGTCCCCCTCCCTGCCCCCTGCCCCCTGCCCCATTCCCCATTCCTCTATTGATCAATTTGAGCGCGGGCGGCTATGAGTGCTTTGCTAACCTGTACAAAGCCAGTACCACCGTGACTGTTGCGGGCTGCCACTACTTGACGAGGGGATATTGCCTCATAAATATCTGCTGCAAATGCCGGATGTAGTTGTTGCCACTCTTCCAATTCCAAATCTTTCAGGAGTTTACCTGCGGCAATACTAGTTTTTACCACTTTACCCACGAGGTTGTAAGCTTCCCGGAAAGGAACGCCCCGTGCTGCTAGATAATCTGCGACATCGGTAGCGTTAGAAAAATCTTCGGTTACAGCTTCTGCTAAACGCTGGGTACGAAATTCTAAACCTTCCCTGAGCAAAATTGTCATTGCTTCTAGAGATGCTTTGACTGTGTTAACGCTATCAAATATACCTTCTTTATCTTCTTGCAGGTCTTTGTTATATGCCAGAGGTAGCCCTTTCATAATCACCAGCATTGCCTGGAGATGACCAAATACACGCCCCGTTTTCCCCCGCACGAGTTCTGGTACATCGGGGTTTTTCTTTTGGGGCATGATACTGGAACCTGTAGCACAGCTATCTTTGAGGGTGACAAAACGGAATTCTTCAGATGACCAAAGAATGACTTCTTCTGCAAGACGGCTGAGGTGAACCATAATCAAGCTAGCAGCACACAAGAATTCGATCGCAAAATCGCGATCGCTGACTCCATCGAGGCTGTTAGCATAAATATCATCAAAATCCAATAATTTAGCTGTGTAGTGGCGATCGATGGGGAAAGTCGTTCCCGCTAAAGCACCGCACCCCAAGGGTGAGATATTGACGCGGCGAGAAACATCTCCTAAGCGTTCCCAGTCGCGTTGCGCCATTTGAAAGTATGCCAAGAGGTGGTGAGCTAAACTTACTGGTTGGGCGCGTTGTAGGTGAGTATAGCCTGGGATCAAGGTTTCAACGTGTTTTTCCGCTATATCTAGTAGAACACCTTGGAATTCTCGCAATTCACTTTTGATTTGCTGGATTTGGTCGCGCAGATAGAGTCTAGTATCAGTACCAACTTGGTCATTCCGCGATCGCGCCGTATGCAGTTTTTTACCGACATCACCGACAATTTCTGTCAGTCGTTTTTCAACTGCAAAATGTACATCTTCTGCATCAACACCAGGTTGAAATTTACCTTGGCGGTACTCTTGGCGAATTTGTTCTAAACCTGTAACCAGTTGCTCACCTTCTTTTGAGGAGATAATGCCCGTGTGAGCTAGCATTTTGGCATGGGCTTGAGAACCAGTCAGATCGTATTCTATTAATTCAATATCAAAACCTATACTGGCATTAAAACGAGCGATCGCTGGATGCAACGCTGATTCAAACCTCTGGCTCCAAGTTTGTTCTTTGGTCATAAATATCAAGAGAGTTGGGGAGAGTTAAGAGTTAAGAGTGAGGAGTTATGAGTTTCTGACTCTTAACTTCTCACTCCTCACTTTCAACTCCTAACTTTTAAATTTAACCGTAGCTAGTTAAATTCCGAATCATATAGCCAATAACTAAACCAATCAACAATGCCCACACTTGACCTGTTTGTATAAAGTGGCTCCAAGATTTTTGAACCTGACCCATCAGGTCTGGGTCGGTAATTGTTTGTGCTAAGGCTGTCCAATTTATAGGCAAATGCCAAAGTAGCTGAGATGTCAAATCGCTGAGATGGCTCATATTTAGTGATTAAGAGGTTGAGGGTGGCAAATTTCAGATCAGTTTATTTTTCAGATAAATTACTGATAACGTACTGAAATATTGGGTGTAACTTTAAAGTCTTAACTCAAGATTCAGCCGATGCCAACCGCAATTTCTCGGCAGTTCGCAAAATTTGCCCCGCTAAAACTGCTGCACCAAAACCATTATCGATATTTACTACACCTACTCCCGCAGCACAAGAGTTAAGCATTGTCAATAAAGGTGCTAAACCGCCAAAACTTGCGCCATAGCCAATGCTGGTGGGTACGGCAATTACAGGACAACTTGCTAAACCAGCGACAACGCTGGGTAAAGCGCCTTCCATTCCTGCCACGACAATCAACACCGATGCTGACTCAATCAGGTGGCGGTTACTTAATAAACGGTGAATTCCGGCAACGCCAACATCCCAGAGGCGCTGTACCCGAAAACCAGAAAGTTCAGCAGTGATAGCCGCTTCTTCAGCAACAGCTAAATCGGCAGTACCAGCAGAAAGAATGCCGATTTCACCCCTGAATTGTGGTTCGATGGTAGGGGGAGCGATCGCACAAATTCGCGCCGAATCGTAATATCGCAAGCCGCTAACTTTGGATTGCAGTACGGCATAAACTGCTGGTTCAATGCGAGTCGCCATCACTACTGGGTTGCGGAGGCGCATTACCTCCATAATTTGAGCAATTTGATCTGGCGTTTTACCAGGGCCCCAAATTACCTCTGGGAAACCAGTTCTTAGCTGGCGATGATGGTCAATTTTGGCAAATTCACCCACAGACTCATAAGTTAAGTCTTTGAGTGAGTCGAATGCCGTATCTGGCGTAACTTTACCATTGGCAACCGCTTCGAGGAGCGATCGCAAAGTTTCATTTTGAGACACTGGTCAGTTGTTTTGATTTTATAAATGTTGCCAAACGTGCCACCAAGGGCGGAGATTACAGTACTTTAAACTCTATTCTGTTACTTTCAGTTCATATTTGTTCCACATCGTTCCTTTTTGGGAACCAAGTGCAGAGAATTTGACGTTTTGGATGCGATCGCGCACTGCAACTAAAGATAAAGGATTCACTAAATAAATATAAGGCAAATATTCTTGAGAAAGGCGTTGCGTTTGGGCATAAATTTCTTTCCGCTTGACTTCATCTAACTCTCGCGCTGCTTGAATGTAAAGACGACCAATTTCCGCCTCCCAATCTGCAACTTGCCAACCAATAAGTGGTTCTTGCCCTGCTTGAAGTTTCTGATTGAAGGTGTGTAATCCGCCTTCCGGCAACCAAACATTAGCCCCATCATTTGGTTCAATCCCTCCAATAAAGCCTAAGATATAGCATTCCCAATCGAGTGAATTAGAAAGCTTGTCTGTAAGGGTATTGAAAGCAATTGGATTAAAATCAACTTGAATACCAATTTTATTCAAATCTTGCTTAATTTGCGCTCCCATTAACACACGAGTTTTATTTTCAGCATTCGTTAATAAACTAAAGCGTACATGATTACCATTAGCATCTAGTAACTGTTTATTAGGATTATATTTAAAACCTGCACTTAATAGTAATTTTTTAGCTTTTTCTTGATTATATTCATAAACCTTAAGACCTTTTTCTGGAGGAAAATAGTAAGGACTCTGAATTTCTATCGGTGAATTTTGCAACACACCAATTCCCCGAAAAACATTATTTAACATTGTTTGACGGTCGATTGCATAAGCAACTGCTTGTCTAAAAGCAAGGGTATTAAACCAACGGGATTTAATTGGATCAATTACAGACTTTCCATTTTGCCGCCGACCTTTGTTGAGATTAAATGAAATATAAGTATTGCTAAATTCCGGCCCGCCATTATAGATAGTAAACTTTCCCCGCTTTTCTTCGCCCTTCAGTAGTGAAAAGTTTTCAGGAGATACAGTAACTGTATCTAATCCTCCAGAGCGAAACTGAAGAATGATTGTATCTGTAGATTCAACAATTTGCCAAACAATGCGTTCAACATAAGGTAACTGATTACCTTGGCTATCTTTGCGCCAGTAATAAGGATTGCGCCGAAATACTACACGCTGACTAGGAGTATAACTTTCTATTTTATAAGAACCATTGACAATAATTTTACTGGGATCTGTATCTGTTCCCCAAGTAGATAAAAACTTAGGATTACCTTTAGCATCTTTAGATTTCAATGATTCAGATAAAGCATGTTTTGGCAAAATTCCAACTGAATTTGTTGATGCTCCTGTAGTAGTAGAAATGAAAGGAGCAAAAGGTTCGGGTAAAATAAATTCAATTTGGCGATCGCCTATTTTTCTAACTTTAGGAAAACTAGCACTAGAACCAATTTTAAGACTATCTTTCCAATCGGTAGGAATCTGTGGATTGAAAATTACATCCTCATAAGTGAAGATGACATCATCTACAGTAAGTGGTTCGCCATCTGACCATTTTAAGTTTTCTCGCAGAGTAAAAGTAACTCGCTTTTTATCGTCAGAAATATCCCACGATTCAGCTAAAGCTGGCTCAATTTTGCCTGTAATACCATTGAGGGTAGTTAGTCCTTCACTCGTGAATAGAAAAACATGAGGATATTCCTGATTGAAGGCATAGTTAAAAGTTTTCGGGTCGCCGATAGTGCTTGTAACCCATTGCGATACTTGCGCCGCCTTACTCTTAAAATTAATTGGGTTGCAACTGATAAGAGCTATCTGACAAATCAAAAATAGACTGAATATTACTAAAACCGCAGACCTACGACGGCAGTCAGGCAAGAGGGCAAAAATCATAGAACTGAAAGACTAAACTGTTTGCATAATACACCTCCTGTTCAGTATTGATTGCATAAGGGGAATTGGGGAGTGGGGGGAGGCAGGGGGATGAGGGTGAGAATTATTCAACAAGTCTCTCCCTTGTCTCTCCCCTCTTCCTTGTCCCTCCTATCTCTTATCGATGACCAATTCCCAATTCCCAATTCCCAATTCCCATAAATATTAAGTAGCTTTTTTATCTACTACTTTGAGTTCATAAATATTCCAATTGTAACTTCCTATGGCTGAGTATTTTACGTTCTCAATAGTATTACGCACGGCTACTAAAGCTAGGGAATTAAATAGGTGAATAAAAGGCAGATATTCTTGTGAGAGTTGTTGTGTTTCTGCATAGATAGCTTTGCGTTTTGTTTCATCGAACTCTCTTGCCCCTGCGATGTACAGGTCTTCAATTTTCTGCTCCCAATCGGTAGCTTTCCAACCTACTGTTGGGGATTGTCCGGCTTGAGCTTTTTGATTAAATACATGAAAGTTACCTTCTACAGACCAGACATTGAAACCATCTTGTGGCTCAATACCACCAGTGATGGCTCCATACCAACATTCCCAATCTAGGGTATTAGAAATTTTTTCTCCAATAATACTGAAGTCAAGAAATTGTAAATCAACCTTAATGCCTATCTTGCCAAGATCCTGTTGAATTTTCGGTGTAATTGTTGGTCTATTACCAGCAACAGCCATCATTGTGAAGCGAACTCGATTGCCATCCGCATCCAATAGCTGACCTTGATCATTGTATTTGAATCCTGCTCCCAGTAAAAGTTGTTTAGCTTTTTCTGGATTGTAATCATAAGTTTTTAAACCTTCTTTTGGAGAAAAATAATAGGGACTGGGAACAGAAATTGGAGAGTCTTGTGGTTCACCTAATCCCCGCAAAGTGTTGTTGATCATCGTTTGGCGATCAATAGCGTAGGCGACAGCCTGCCTAAAAGCAACGTTGTTAAAAACACGAGACTTAATGGGATCTACAACAGTCTTGCCATTGCGACTACCTTTATTGAGATTGAAAGTTATAAAACTTGTGCCAGAGTCAGGCCCAGCATTTTTAATAGTAAAGTTACCCCGTTTTTCTTGACGCTTGAGCAATTGAAAATTTCCAGGGCCAATTTCTAGTAAATCTAACCCTCCAGAACGAAATTGAAGTAAAGCTGTATCAGGCGATTCCACAATTTGCCAAATTACACGCTCAATATATGGTAGTTGTTTTCCTTGTGCATCTTTTTTGCGCCAGTAGTAAGGGTTGCGCCGAAATGTTAAGCGTTGATTGGTTGAATAACTCTCGATCGCGTAAGGGCCATTAACAATGATTTTTTTCGGGTCTGTGTCGGTTCCCCAAGTGGACATAAACACTGGCTTACCATCAGAGTTTTTGGCTTCCACTGTGGCACGTAGGGCGTGTTCTGGTAGTATTCCTACCCCTGCTGCAATTGATCGCAAGAAAGGAGAAAACGGTTCTGGCAGAATAAATTCTACTCGGCGATCGTCTACTTTGCGGACTTTGAGAAAAGTCTTACTGCTCCCAATGCGGAGAGCATCTTGGATATAAGTGGGAATGCGCTTGTTCATGTAGATGTCATTAAAAGAGAAAACGACATCATCGGCTGTTAATGGCTGACCATCCGACCACTTCAATCCTTCTCGCAAGGTGAAGACAAACCGCAGTTTATCTGGGGAGATTTCCCAAGATTCAGCCAAAGCTGGCTCAATTTCTTTAGTTATTCCGTTTTGAGTTGCTAATGCTTCATAAGTGAAACCAGAAATATTGGGAGATTCTTGGATGAGGGCGTAGTTAAAGGTTTTAGGGTCAGTGGTAGTAGAAATCACCAGTTGGGGAACTTGTGCAGCTGCGGTTTTAAAGTTAGATGGGTTGCACGCGGTAACTGTAATTGCTGTTGCCGAAGCCAGAATTATTGGTAAGCAAAAACGCTTAATTATGTGAAAAATTGTAGAATATTTCATAATTTTTATTCTTTCAAAAGCAAGACAACAGCATAAGCACATATACCTTCTTTACGTCCAACGGGGCCTAATTTTTCGTTGGTGGTGGCTTTGATGCCAATTTGATTTGGTTCTAATTCTAAAATTGCCGCTAATTTGTCCCGCATATTAACAATATGAGGCTTTAATTTTGGACGTTCTGCTACTACCACCGAGTCAATATTTCCTATCTGCCAGCCTCGATCCCGAATCAATTGATGTACTTGAGTTAATAGTACTAAACTATCTGCCCCCGCCCATTGAGGATCGCTAGGCGGAAAGTAATGACCAATATCCCCCAAAGATAATGCCCCAAGCATGGCATCCATAATCGCGTGCGTTAATACATCAGCGTCACTGTGCCCTAATAAACCCAGTTCATGGGGAATTTGAATTCCACCTAAAATCAAAGCGCGATCGCTCACTAATCGATGGATATCGTAGCCGTTACCAATACGAATTTTTGTCATTTGTTGTTGGTCATTTGTCATTTGTCATTTGTCAGGAGTTAGAAATTATTATTCTCCCCCTACTCCCCTGCTCCCCTGCTCCCCCTGCTTCAATTTCTCCAGGAGGTCAGGGCGGCGATCGCGGGTTTTTTGAATTTGTTGTTCGTAACGCCACCTGGCGATCGCTGCATGATTCCCACTGAGCAAAACATCAGGTACTTTCAAACCGCGAAAATTGGCAGGGCGAGTATATTGGGGATAATCTAATAACCCTTCCTCAAAACTTTCTGCGGTGAGAGACTCAGTTTTGGCCACAGTTCCTGGTATTAGTCGCACTACACCATTAATCAAAGCCATTGCTGGAATTTCTCCGCCAGTCAGAATAAAATCGCCTAGAGATACTTCCCGAGTTACCAAATGCAGCACCCGCTCATCGACTCCTTCGTAATGCCCACAAATAACTACTAGCTGGTCATAATTTGTCACCAATTCTTTCAAAAGAGATTGATTAATTGTTTGACCCTGTGGACTCATCAAAATTATTTCTCTTCGGGGTAGAATCGGCAGCGACTCCACAGCGGTAAAAATCGGTTCTGGCTTCATTAGCATCCCAACGCCGCCGCCGTAGGGTTCATCATCCACCTTTCGGTGCTTATCAGTGGTAAAGTCCCGTGGATTAACCAGATGCACTTCGGCAATCTGTTTAGCTAAGGCTTTACCCAGTAATCCAGAATTGAGAACAGAGTTAAAACAGTCAGGAAAAAGTGTAACTATATCAAAGCGCACAGTTATTCGTATTCAAGGACACTAATCTTAAATTTGGATGTCTAGCAAACACCGCCAAGCCAAGGTCGAGTCAAACTCCAGTCAAACTTTATCAATAGTATCTAAAACTACCAGACCTCTTGGATTTTAGATGGGATCAAAAGTTTTTCTAATTACTTAATTTATGTTTAAATGTTGTCACAACTACATTTAAATTAATAATCATATCAAGTTAACAACTTCCAGGATGCATCGAGCCAGCCTCAGAAAAAAGCGTAGTCTTACCTGCTCATCCCTAGCCCCAGAGGGAGAATCTAGCCCCCTAAAGACTATTTTGCCCTGCTGCAAGTGGACAGGTGAAAAACAAGGCCCTGGCTTTGAGGAATGGGAACAAACACGTTTAGACTGAGGCAACGCGAGCGTTAAGCGAGAATTCGGAGAGTGGCTGCCCAGTTTCAAAACTTCCACAAAGTGTCCTCTCAAAAGTTGCAAAGCGCAAAAATCATCAGCCTTCTGAACCTTGTTAAATTCACCTGAAGTTGTTGACAGGAGAAACAAAATGCCGCAATTACAAGCTAAATCGCTAGAAATGAGGACACCCCAAGCAACTAAAACCGCCGTTCTGGTTATCGGAGGCGCAGAAGACAAAGTTCATGGGCGCGAAATCCTACGAACTTTTTTTGGACGTGCCGGTGCTAGTAAGGCTTATATTACAATTATTCCATCTGCCTCTCGCGAACCTGCCATCATTGGTGGTCGGTACATTCGCATTTTTGAAGAAATGGGTGCCCAAAAGGTAGAGATTTTAGACATCCGCGAACGCGAACAGTGTGAAGCCTCTCAAATCAAAGCATCCTTAGAAGCCTGTAGTGGGGTATTTTTGACAGGAGGAGATCAACTGCGTCTCTGTGGCGTATTGGCAGATACGCCAGCAATGGAAATTATTCGGCAGAGGGTTAGGGCAGGGCAACTGACGTTAGCAGGCACCAGTGCAGGAGCGGCAGTGATGGGGCATCACATGATTGCTGGCGGCGGGAGTGGAGAGTCGCCAAATCGTTCCCTAGTAGATATGGCAACGGGTTTGGGATTTATTCCTGAAGTCATTGTTGATCAACATTTTCACAACCGGAATCGGATGGGGCGGTTGATTAGTGCGATCGCAGCTCACCCCGATCGCTTAGGTATTGGCATTGACGAAGATACTTGTGCAGTGTTTGAACGTGATGGCTGGTTACAAGTTATGGGTAAAGGCAGTGTCACCATTGTCGATCCCACTGAAGCCACCCACACCAACGAACCCCATGTTGGTGCTAATGAACCATTAACCGTGCATAATTTACGTCTCCATATCCTCAGCTACGGCGATCGCTTCCACCTGTACCAGCGCACTGTATTGCCTGCTGTACACCGGATCTCCAGCTGACGGGATAGAGTATCTGAGGTTACACTGAGTTGACCACAAATTTTAGATTTTGGATTTTGCGAAAAGTTGTATGTAAGGAGCGTTTACCGACCTAGCAAACTTTTCAAGACGGATTATAGATTAAAAGAGCTTTTCGGCAGATGCCGCTAGAAAGTGGGTAAAACAAATCTAAAAACCCCTCGATGACTAGTTGACGCTACGCTATCGTAAATCTAAAATTACCAGAGCTAAGTACCCTAATTGTCTCTTTTAATCCAAAATCATAAATCTAAAATCCCAAATCAGTTGACCGCACATTTATTTCTTGTTGTAGAAAAATGATGAGAATACTATGTAAAAAGAAAAAACTGTTTGCAACGAACAGTTTAGCGGTCAATTACAGTATGAAACTAGAATTTTGGTTCCGAATCTCCATCTACCTATTCCCATGAGAATCCTCAAGATCCAGACCTTACGCGGCCCAAACTATTGGAGCATTCGACGCCACAAGCTGATCGTCATGCGCCTCGATTTAGAAACCCTTGCCGAGACGCCCTCGAATGAAATTCCAGGCTTTTATGAAGGACTAGTTGAGGCGCTGCCGAGTCTGGAGGGTCATTATTGTTCGCCTGGCTGTCGTGGTGGTTTTTTGATGCGAGTCAAAGAAGGCACGATGATCGGCCATATCGTAGAACATGTAGCTTTAGAACTCCAGGAATTAGCTGGTATGCACGTCGGCTTTGGTCGCACCCGCGAAACTGCCACACCCGGAATTTATCAAGTAGTAATTGAATACCAAAATGAGGAAGCAGGACGCTACGCTGGACGAGCCGCAGTGCGGCTGTGCCAGAGTATCGTTGATCGAGGCCGTTATCCCAAGGCAGAACTAGAGCAAGATATCCAAGACCTAAAAGACTTCACCCGTGATGCTTCCTTGGGCCCTTCCACTGAAGCGATCATCAAAGAAGCAGAAAAAAGAGGTATTCCCTGGATGTCTCTAGAAGCCCGCTTTTTGATTCAGCTAGGCTATGGCGTGAACCAGAAGCGGATGCAGGCCACAATGACAGACAACACCAGCATTCTGGGTGTAGAACTAGCTTGCGACAAAGAAGCTACTAAACGCATCCTCGCGGCAGCCGGTGCGCCAGTTCCCAGAGGTACAGTAATCAACTTCTTAGACGATTTAGAACAAGCTATTGAATACGTTGGCGGCTATCCCATCGTCCTCAAGCCCTTGGATGGCAATCATGGACGTGGGATCACCATTGACATCAGAACTTGGGAAGAAGCAGAAGCCGGCTACGAAGCAGCTAGACAGGTTTCTCGATCAATTATTGTCGAAAGATATTACGTTGGGCGTGACCATAGGGTATTGGTGGTAAATGGCAAAGTAGTCGCAGTCGCCGAACGCGTACCTGCTCACGTCATTGGCAACGGCAGATCCACTATCTCCGAACTGATTGAGGAAACAAACCTCGATCCAAATCGTGGTGAAGGACATGATAACGTCCTGACCAAGATTGAACTAGATCGCACCAGCTACCAACTCTTAGAAAGGCAAGGCTATACCCTAAATAGCGTTCCACCCAAGGGTACTATTTGTTATCTCAGGGCAACAGCCAACTTAAGTACAGGTGGTAGCGCCGTAGATCGTACTGATGAAATTCACCCAGAAAATCTGTGGTTGGCACAACGGGTAGTCAAGATTATCGGTTTAGATATCGCCGGACTCGATATCGTCACCACAGATATTAGCCGTCCCCTGCGGGAAGTCGATGGCGTAATTGTTGAAGTTAACGCTGCTCCCGGCTTTCGGATGCACGTTGCCCCAAGCGTGGGTATTCCCCGCAACGTCGCTGGTGCAGTGATGGATATGCTGTTCCCCAACGAGCAATCTAGCCAAATTCCTATCCTCAGCATTACTGGTACTAATGGCAAAACCACTACTACCCGATTACTAGCACATATTTATAAACAGACTGGTAAAGTAGTCGGATATACTACAACCGATGGAACGTATATCGGTGATTACTTAGTAGAAGCTGGTGACAACACAGGCCCCCAAAGTGCCCATGTTATTCTCCAAGATCCCACTGTGGAAGTAGCGGTACTGGAAACGGCTCGTGGTGGCATTCTTCGCTCTGGATTGGGCTTTGAAGCCGCAAATGTGGGAGTTGTGTTAAATGTAGCCGCCGACCACTTAGGGATAGGCGATATCGATACCATTGAGCAGTTAGCTAACCTCAAGAGTGTAGTAGCCGAAGCCGTATTCCCTGATGGCTACGCAGTACTTAACGCCGACGATCGCCGTGTCGCCGCTATGTCAGAAAAAACCAAGGCTAATATTGCTTACTTCACCATGAACCCCGACTCGGAATTAGTGCGAAAGCATATCCAAAAAGGTGGAGTAGCCGCAGTCTATGAAAGTGGCTATTTGTCAATTGTTAAAGGTGATTGGACACATCGGATAGAAAGAGCAGAAAATATACCTTTAACAATGGGCGGACGTGCGCCGTTTATGATTGCCAACGCTTTAGCTGCAAGTTTGGCAGCATTCGTGCAAAACGTCACAATTGAGCAGATTCGCTCTGGTTTGAAGACTTTCCGAGCTTCAGTTAGTCAAACGCCGGGACGAATGAATTTATTTAATTTAGGCAACTACCACGCTTTAGTGGACTATGCTCACAACGCAGCTAGTTATGAAGCTGTAGGTTCCTTTGTACGGAACTGGACTACAGGACAACGGATTGGCGTAATTGGTGGCCCGGGCGATCGCCGCGACGAAGATTTTGTGACTTTGGGCAAATTAGCAGCACAAATTTTTGACTACATCATTGTCAAAGAAGACGATGACACACGGGGACGTTTACGGGGTTCCGCCGCCCAATTGATTATTCAAGGCATTACCCAAGTGAAGCCTGATAGCCGCTATGAATCAATTTTGGATGAAACCCAAGCGATTAATAAAGGCTTAGACATGGCTCCTGATAACAGCCTGGTGGTGATTTTACCAGAAAGCGTGACTAGGGCTATTAAGTTAATTAAGCTGCGTGGTTTAGCCAAAGAAGAGACACATCAACAAAATACTACAGCGATCGCTGATTCTCAAAATGGAATCGCACCTTCTTCTGTAGTCAACACACTACTGTAGTCAACAGTCAAGAGTCTCAAGTTCAGCATTTCAAAGTTTTTCACCCTTGACTCTTGACTATTGACTATTGTTTTTCTTCTTCTGAATTAGTTTCATCGCTGGGGGTTTTCATCTCCTCCTTAAAACCTCGTAGGGTTTTGCCTAGTGCAGTGCCCAATTCGGGAATTTTTTTAGGGCCAAAAATTAGAATAGCGACTATGGTAACTACAGCGATTTCTGGCCATCCTAGTCCAAACATATAAATTTCCTCTAAGGCATCTGTAATTAAATATAGACATTGATGGCTCAAATCTGATGATTTAGGGGCAAATAAGAGGTAAGGAAGTAGGGAAGATTACGCCAGGGATTGCGCGTCAGCACAGAGAAACCGCGCAAAGGTTCCTATTATTTTTGAAGTCAAAAGATAAGCTTATCTTTCTTTTGCTTAGGATCTAAAGGTATCAATTCAACCAAGGCAAAGGGAATGATACATAGAGGCCATAAGAAATATTGTAAGAATAGTACTGAATTAAAATACAAAAATATCATCATAATTATTGTGGAAGATACAAACATGCTCACCTTTTCTTTCAGGAAACTTAGGTAAAGCATTCCCATCAGGAATAGCATGAGAAACTTGGCTCTTAATCCTACAATCCAGGTGAATTTTTTAGAAAAAATAACATCGACGGAGGGTGCATCCCCTATATGCAAACTTTCTAAGCGTGTTGCTGAGAATAAGATGGATTTGAAAAAACCTTCAGCATTCCAAATCAGAAAAGGTAATGATGTCAAAAGAGGAATGCTTAAAATAATAAAAAATCCCCAAACTAAATTTTTAGTCTGCTGATTTTCTGCTCCATTTTTCCAAAGGTAGATGAGATACAAAGGCAGCAGGAATATTGCAATCTGCTTAATTCCCAAAGAGATACTAAACAGAAGTAAAGAAAGTTTAGTTTTCTCTTTCAAAATGACTAAAGACAATAGTAAAAAAAATATCGCCGCAAATTCCAGGTGGTGAACACGTACTATATAGATACTCCAGCGACCTAATAAGAGAATTGTAGAGGCTACAAAGCCAAGTATCCATAAACCTCGTATCTGAAAATATCTCAATGTTAAGGCAACGATACCAATATGGAAGGCAAAAGAAATAGGTCGCCACAAATATAACCAATCACGAAAATCTCGGAAACCAAGCTTTTGAACTAGCGCAGAGAAAAGGTATGCAAGTGGAAAATAAGTTGCATATTTATCATTGACCCTCATGTCACCTAACAAAACCCTAGCATAAGGATTTTCTCCAGTAATAATCCTTTTACCTTCCAACCAAATAAAGTAAATATCATCCCCCTTTAAAGAATCGGGAGGCGTTAGCCAGAATTTAATATGTATTAACAAACCCGCAAAAACCAGGGGTAGAAGTAGAAGCCAATATTTTTTATCCCATCTATATGTTGACATGGTGAATTATTTGAAAATTAAGTTAGTCAATAGGATGACGAATTCTACTTTGGTGTTGTTCACCAGTCTTTCAATCGGGAGATTTACCTCGGAGTTTTGGCTACCGAGTAGGAGTATAAATTAATTAATTTAGGTCAAATATGGTTGCAGCAAAATTGAATACATTGAACAAAGAAAGCGATCGCTAGCTCGACTAACTTCCCATTGGCTTGGTAATTGGCAAACCCAACCAATCACTTAATTCATGAGCTAACCATTCAAGTTCTACTTCGGATTTAATACCGATATCGTTTCCACCAAGCTGATATTTTTGTACTCCTGAGCAAATATATAATTGTGCTGGAACGGCAATTCTAGTGTCATCAGAATTTTTAGTAAAATGTTTGGGAATGTAAACTAACTTATTAATACTTTGCCTTGACGATGCACGGGGGCGATAAAATTTCCAGCTAAACAATTCCCAACTTAGGGTAATTTGTTCTGCATTCAGGCGTAAGCAGATTCGTCCACATAAATGAAAGAGAAGTTTATACACCATGAGAAAGCCAGCACCCCAAAAAGGAAGTGAGAACAAAGCAAAGGGGATGTTGACAGGAAAAGGGACCGAAAGAGCGCTAACTGTCCAAAGTAGGATAAATGAATTCCAGACGATCGCAAATAAACCTGTGAATATTATTGATGGATCAAAACCAGATGGTGGAACGATAATTTCTAGAGAATCCCCATTTTTGGTTAATTGAATCTTACTCCCATCTGGTTTATCTACAACCAAAGTAGGCAAGTTTGTCGTTTGTGGTTTGTCTAAAGCTGCAATCGCACCAGCAGCAGAATTAAAACGCCTTTCTAAACTGGGTTCAGTCATTTGCTGCAACCAGCGAGTCAATTTAGGACTCACATTAGCTACCTGTTCAAACTGAATCCGAAAATCCTTTTGGGGTAAATCGGCTGGATGAGTACCCGCCACTAAATAAATTAAAGTTGCACCTAAGCTATAAAGATCGGAAGCCGGAACCGTGCGTCCGCCAAATTGCTCCTGTGGCATATACCCATAGCTTCCCACCACAGTCCTAGTTCCACCTTCAGTAGCGAGGATAGTTTGCACCGAGCCAAAATCTACTAGGTAAACTTGACCAACACTGTTACCAGAACGCTCTCCCAATAAAATATTGCTAGGCTTAATATCACGATGGATAACAGGCGGATATAGCCCATGTAGGTAAATGAGAATTTCTAAAAGTGCTTTGGCTATCTCTTTGACTTCCACTTCGGTAAAAGTCCGGCCAGATTGGATGTATTGCTCTAAAGTTTTTGCTGGGATATAACTTTGTACTAGGGCAAATCCTTTGATGGCGGGTGAATTTACCTCAAAATAGTCTAAATAGCGAGGTATTAAGGGATGTGACAAAGATTTTAGAGTTTCAGCTTCTCGCTCAAACAGCTTGAGTGAATCCCATTCAAAGTCACTACTAAAAGAGAGTAACTTAATAACAACTAATTTCTGAGTGTTCCAATCACGAGCTACCAGCGTCCGTCGCCCTGCTTTTTTGCCTAATAGCTGCTGAACTTGATAGCGTTCGCCTAATATTTCACCAATCATTATGGTTTCTTATAATGCTACGTTTGAAAAGTTTTTATAGCTTATGACTTTTCAATTTCGGCAAATCCATATCTTTAGTATAATTGCGTAATTCTATGCCCTCCCAACTTTGGCCTTATATTACCCCTGGTATTCCTGATGAACTGTTCGAGCATTTGCCAGGAATTCCCCTGAGTCAGCGAGAAGTCCGGCTACTGTTAATTGCCCAACTGCGACTAACATCAGATTCTGTATTGTGGGATATTGGCGCAGGGACAGGTACAATTCCTGTAGAAGTTGGGCTATTGTGTCCAAAGGGTCAAATTATTGCTATAGAAAGGGATGAAGAAGTAGCTAACCTGATCAAGCGGAACTGCGATCGCTTTGATGTGAAAAACGTCGAAGTTATTGAAGGTAGTGCTCCAGAGTGTTTACATGACCTCAAGGTTGCTCCTCACCGCGTTTGCATTGAGGGAGGAAGACCTATCCAGGATATTCTGCAAGCAGCATGGCATTATTTGCCACCATCCGGTCGGGTTGTAGCTACAGCTGTTAATCTAGAAAGTCTGTATGCTATTTCTCAAAGCTTTTCTCTGTTAAGAGCTAGAAATATCGAAGTTGTTCAGTCTGCGGTTAACCGCTTAGAGACACGCGGCTTTTCTCAAACCTTTACCGCCGTTGATCCCATTTTTATTCTTAGTGGTGAGAAACTGGATTAGAGAATGGGGAAGAAGGAAGGGAGCAGGGAGCAGGGGGACAGGGGGAGATGAGGGGGACAAGAAGGACAAGGAAGACAAGGGGGACAGGGAGGACATGGAGGATAAGGGGAGAATTATTTAACAAGTCTCTCCCCTATCTCCCCCCTCTTCCTTGTCCCCCCTATCTCTTATCAATTCCCAATTCCCAATTCCCAATTCCCAATGCCCAATTCCCAATGCCCAATGCCCAATGCCCAATGCCCAATATTTAATACTTCTATGCCTTGGTCTCGGATTATTAGTGGAATTGTTGCGATCGCTCTTGCTCTTTCTGTTACCCTTTTGGGTGGCTGGTACTTTACCATCATGTTTGCGGTTGTCATCTTTTTGGGTCAACAGGAATATTTTAATTTGGTGCGAGCCAGAGGCATCGCTCCCGCCGCTAAAACCACTATGGCTGTCAGCCTAGTTTTGCTAGTAATTTGTACCATTGATGGCAGTTTAGCTGACGCTGTGATGCCCTTAGCTGGCACACTTATCTGTTTTTACCTGTTATTTCAGCCCAAATTTGCCACGATCGCTGATGTTTCTGCTTCTATAATGGGGCTATTTTACGTAGGTTAT
Source organism: Nostoc sp. TCL240-02 (assembly GCF_013343235.1). GTDB lineage: Bacteria > Cyanobacteriota > Cyanobacteriia > Cyanobacteriales > Nostocaceae > Nostoc. Next base: position 512,190 of record NZ_CP040094.1, read on the forward strand.
TTACCGAGTTACTGGGTGCGATTACGAGCAATTGATAGTGCCGTTTTTAGCAATTTACCTTTCGGGGGTTACTGGCCTACAACTTGGACAGACTTCTGGGAAAAGGCAAGTTCTGCTTCTTTACCACAAGGTTTTACAGCAACAATGCTGACTTTTTTGTGTATTTGGGCAGCCGATATTGGTGCTTATACCATTGGCAAATTCTTTGGGAAAACCCGTCTGTCTGAGATTAGCCCGAAGAAAACTGTAGAAGGTGCTGTATTTGGCATTACTTCAAGTGTTGCTGTAGCCATAGCAGGAGCCTATTATCTCCACTTGCCCAGATCCTTGTTGACTGGTTTAGCATTGGGTTTGTTGATTGGCATTGCTAGTCTTTTAGGGGATCTTACCGAGTCTATGCTCAAGCGGGATGCTGGAGTTAAAGATTCCGGACAATTAATTCCCGGTCACGGTGGTATTTTAGACCGTACTGATAGTTATATTTTTACAGCACCTTTGGTTTATTATTTTGTGACACTACTGTTGCCGCTACTATAGAGCTTTTGGGTTGAGTTCACAAGAGGCATGGGGAAGGAGGAAGGGAGACAAGGGGGACAAGGGGGACAAGGGGGAATTATTGAACAAGTCTCCCCCTTCTCCTTGTCTCCCTTATCTCTTCTTCATACCCCCTGATCCTTTTGCTCTTGTTCTCATCATGCTTTGAGAGGCGCTACGTCTATTTAAAATAGGGTATTACTATTTTTTAATTTTTCACGATCTAAGGATTAACGTTAATCTGCCCTCTACAAACCAGTTTGCCTGGGATCAACGTTAGTTCTTGGATATCGACATCTGAGCCAAGATCCAAATTGTACTCATGATTGTCGTCTAATATATCTCCATCGTGGGGCTTGATTTTTATTTGTGTCAGTTGCAACTCATGCCCACTAAGTAACTGTAAGCCGCCCAGACAAATCTCTAGAGGCATTGTTTCTGTATTGGTTACTCTCAAGCCTCGCAGTATAATTTGATTGTTATCAAGGATAATTTCTTGCCAGTTTATTGGTTGTGACTTGGGGAAATTTGTTGGTAAAACCTTAACCAGCAAATCGCTCAAAGCAGTTGATAATAAGTCAGATGAGAGAGAAGTATTCAAATCATTCTCGTCTACGATCAAATCGCCAACCACTGATACTGTTTCTAACAGCCGTAATGGCTTTCCCTTAAGTACGGAACCAATGTTTATCTGAATATTTTCTGCCGTTAATTGAATTTGTGTAATTAGGAGACCTTGATAAACTGCATGAGTAGCAAAAATAGATACCAAGGGGATACGCCCAGATAGAAGTTGGCGATCGCTTGCTTTAATCTCCACTTCTAATTCTGATATTTGGCTCACTTGCGCTCTTAACCAGAGCTTTAGGGCTTTTGTGAGTACCTGCGTAATTATGCGGATTTTATTTGCATTTGTCGTTTGAGAATTTTGCTCTGGCATCTAAGCAATCTGTTTATGAGTGTTTGCTCAACAGCTGGACAGAAATTAAACAAGTCTTAAATGTAACATTTATGCCTACTCGCTACAAAATGCAAATATCATTTAATTGTTAACAGTAAATAAGCAATTCCAGATGGAGGAACGGTTACAAAAAATTCTTGCTCAATGGGGCATCGCCTCACGTCGTGAAGCTGAAGAAATGATTAGGCACTCACGGGTGCAAATCAATGGGGAATTGGCACATTTGGGTCAAAAGGTTGATCCCCAAAAAGATGCGATCGCAATTGATGGTAAAACTGTATCCGAAAAGCAGCGTCCGGCTTTAATATATCTATTGCTACATAAACCTGCGGGAGTAGTTTCGACTTGCTACGACCCTCACCGAAGAACAACAGTCCTGGATCTACTACCGAAAAAATTACGGGAGGGTTCAGGTATTCACCCTGTTGGGCGTTTAGATGCAGACTCAACGGGAGCATTAATCCTTACAAATGACGGAAATCTGACATTTGGACTAACCCATCCCCGCCACAGCATTTCCAAGACATATCATGTTTTGGTCAAAGGACATCCCCCAGAAGCAGTACTGCAAATGTGGCGTGAGGGTGTGGTGTTAGAGGGTAGAAAAACCAGAGCTGCTAAGGTACACCTAATAGAACATCGTGCCGAACAAAGCTTTTTAGAAATAGTGTTGCAGGAGGGAAGAAATCGCCAAATCCGCCGGATAGCTCAACAGTTAGGATACCCAGTAATCAAGCTGCATCGAACTGCTATCGGCCCAATTCAATTACAAACTCCAAAAGAACCCTTATTGTCAGAGGGTAAATATCGTTCCCTCAACGATCATGAAATTCGCTTTTTGCAAGATCAGATAACGCAACCTAATTATTGATTCAGTGGATTTAAGGAGTGTCAGTAGGCATGAAATGGCTAAGAAAGAAAAATAATCACCAGCCATCGCTTTCATTAGAGCAACAACGAACCGAAAAGTTGGCAGAATTGGGCGCTCAACTTTGGGCTTTGCGTCAAGAAAAGGGTCTATCTCTAGAGCAAGTGGTTGTATTAACCAGAATTCCTCAACGATTATTGCAGGCGATCGAAGAAGGTAATATAAACGATCTCCCAGAACCAGTCTATATTCAGGGTTTGATCAGGCAATTTGCCGATGCTCTAGGCTTGAATGGAGTTGAATTTTCTGGCACTTTTCCCATCAGTTCTGCACAATTAAACCCTCAAGGTATGGGGAATACTTCACCCATTAATCAACTACGTCCAATTCATCTTTACTTTCTTTACATATTGCTAATTGTATGCTCAGTAAATGGGTTGTCTCAGTTATTAAATAACGCAGTACTACAAGCAAGCAATAGCCAAAACCAACTATACCCAAAACAAAAATCCATTGTTAACCCAGAGCCAAACCAACCAAAAGATTCCCTAAAAGTTCAACCTGTCAGTAATCCCCATGACGGCGGACAAGAGGAACAGGTTGTACAAATTGGTGTCACTTTGAAAGCGTCATCTTGGATTCGCGTCATAGCCGATGGTAAAACCGAGTTTGAGGGTATTCTTCCAGAGGGAACTCACCGGATTTGGAAAGCTCAAGAGCAACTGACAGTGAAAACTGATAATGCTGGTGGTGTGTTGATGAGCGTCAATCAGGAGAAAGCTAAGGAAATGGGAGAGCCAGGGAAAGAGGAAGAAGTTAGGATTGCTGCCAAGCCTAAGTTTTGAGATAAGGGAGAAATAAATTCAAAATATTACCCCTTACAGGCAAGCAAACTACGCGCAGCGTCTCGCAGACAATAAAAAGACTAGTGGAGATGAGAGGCATGAGGAGGACAAGGAAGACAAGGAGGCATTTACTCCTCCCTCTTCCTTGTCTCCCTTGTCTCCCTCATCTCCCCACTCCTTAATTTTGTTGTGGGGCGCGTCCATTAAGTCTGGTAAGAACTTTTAAGCGATCGCGTAATTCATCTCTCAACGCTTCTGCTTGATAGCGCCACCCCCAGTTACCCTCAGCAGTACTAGGAAAATTCATCCGCGCTTCGTTTCCTAATCCCAAAACATCTTGCAAAGGAATAATCGCTTGATTAGCTATAGAACTCAAAGCTAGGCGAATTAAATCCCATTGGATGCCTTCAGGACTAATAGAACCTAAATAAAGCCATAAGTTATGCTTTTCGTTGTCATTAGCTGAATTGAACCAGCCTACAGTTGTGTCATTATCGTGAGTGCCGGTATAAACTACAGCATTTCGCGGGTAATTGAATGGTAAGAATGGATTTTCCGGATCGGAACCAAAGGCAAACTGTAAAACCTTCATTCCCGGAAATTCATACTTGTCTCGGAGCGCTTCTACCTCTGGTGTAATTACTCCCAAATCTTCTGCCAAGACGGGTAGCTTGCCCAACTTCTCCCTAATCACTGCAAAAAAAGCGTCTCCAGGTGCTTCCACCCATTTACCATTCATGGCAGTTTCTTCGCCTTTGGGTACTGACCAATATGCCTCAAAGCCTCGGAAGTGGTCAATGCGAATTATATCAACATAATCTAGCATTGCTTCAAAGCGTTGCACCCACCATTTAAAGTCTTGTTTTTGCAATTCCTCCCAGTTATAAACTGGGTTGCCCCACAATTGACCGGTGGCGCTAAAGTAATCTGGTGGGACTCCTGCCATTTGAGCAGCAACTCCAGTCTCTTCGTCTAAGCAAAAGATGTCGGGATGTGCCCACACGTCAGCACTATCGTGAGATACGTAAATAGGGATATCACCAATAATGTCAATACCGCGCATGTTGGCGTAGCTTTTCAGGTCTGACCACTGCCGGAAAAACTCAAATTGGACGAACTTGTAATAAAAAATATCTCCGTTGAGCCGATCCTCTGCTTGAGCTAATGCTTCGGGTTTACGCTTGACGAATTCTGCTTCCCATGTATGCCAGCTTGCACCATTATGGTCATCTTTCAGCGCCATAAATAAGGCGTAATTATCTAGCCAGTAGGCTTTGCTGTCGCAAAAACCTTCAAACTCTTTCTGCTGGATAGGCGTAGCATTGGATCTAAAGTTTTCACAGGCTTTTTTGAGTAGCCCAATCTTAATTGGCACAACCTGGTCGAAGTCTACCTTTTCTACCGGAAATCCTGGTAAATGAGCAAAGTCTTCTTCAGATAGCAAACCCTCATCTCGCAGTTTTTCTGGGCTAATCAGCAGGGGATTTCCTGCCATTGCCGAGTAGCACATATACGGTGAATTACCGTATCCAGTGGGGCCTAGGGGTAAAACTTGCCAATATTGTTGATGGGTATCTTTGAGAAAATCAATAAAGCGATAGGCTTCTAAGCCTAAATCTCCAACGCCAAATCGACTGGGAAAGGATGTAGGATGCAGCAAAATACCACTGGATCTAGGAAAAGGCATAAGTAACCTGAATTATGAGAAGGAGCAATTGTTTGATGCACACGCTACGCGATTGCCCAAGGGGCAGTGGCAAAGCCAACGCATCGAATTTATCATGGAACAGTATTTGCACGGTAAATCAAGTAAACTCATTTTGTTTGTCATTTGTCCTTTGTCATTTGTCCTTTGTGAATAACTAATACTTCTCTAACGAGAGGCTACGCCAACGACTACGCGGTAGTTGAATCTCGACTTCGCTCGATTTCCGCGCAGTCGAAACTCAGTACAAGTGACGAATGACTAATGACTGATGACCAATGACCAATGACTCATAAATATGACTTACCGAAATCCTGCACCGACAGTTGATATCATCATTGAACTAGTAGATCGACCTCATCGGCCAATAGTGTTAATTGAAAGACATAATCTACCTTTAGGTTGGGCTATTCCTGGTGGGTTTGTAGATTATGGGGAAGCCGTGGAAGTGGCGGCCCGTCGAGAAGCTGAGGAAGAAACGGGTTTACAGGTGGAATTAGTTGAACAATTACTGGTGTATTCTGACCCCAATCGCGATCCGCGTCAGCATACGATTAGCATTGTGTTTTTGGCGACAGCTACGGGGGAACCCAAGGCTGGGGATGATGCCAAGGGTGTAGGAATTTTTGAGTATTGGTGTGTGCCTGGTAATTTATGTTTTGACCACGATCGCATTCTGCGCGATTATTGGCGGTATCGGCATTATGGGATACGTCCGAGGTTGGGATAAGAGGAACGAACCGCAGAGGCGCAGAGAGAAGAGGGGAGGAGAATATCTGGAATTCTCTAGCATACGGAAATTCGTTGGTGTTGGGAAAATGTCAAAGCCAAGATTCTAAACTAAAATTCAGCCTGGGAACGGGTTTTGTAAACTAGCTGTAAGCACTCTTCAAAGTCATCTCCTTGCCAAGTTCCGGTAAATTTTAGCAAGTCTTCTGCTTTAGAGGCTCTAAGAATTGGTGTTGCTTCCTTTATTTCCGGTTTCGTTTGATGATTGGAAGTATCATCATTTTTTTCCGTTGACAGGTCAAGAGATATTTCCTCGGTTGTTGGTTTTGTCTTGAGAAAACGTAAAAAATCCAGTGTTTCAGCTAGTAGAACATCTGAGGATGATTCAATTTGTTGGAGCAGTATTTCTTTAATATTCATCAATGATCTTTTGCAGTTTGTTGTAACAGTATTATACGAGTGCGATCGCAATGCTGACTTGATGGCATTATGCGATACGTCTGAGGTTGGGGTAAGAGGAACGAACCGCGAAGGACGCAAAGGACGCGAAGGCAGAGGGGAGAAGAATACCTATGACACAAAGTTTTTGTGATTATACTGTGTCAGTGGTATTTAAAGGTGCATTATGGACGCTGAAGAACTGTTAGAAAAATACGCAGCAGGAGGGCGGCAGTTTACTAAAAATCGCCAAGGCATAGACCTTAAAGGTGCAAACCTAAGTGATATAGATCTATCTAAGGCAAATTGGAATGGAGCAGATTTGAGTGACGCAAACCTGACTATGGCGAAACTTAATAGCACTAGCCTCAGTAAAGCATCTTTAACAAATGCAAATTTGAGTGGGATAGAGGGTTCTTCAATCAATCTTAGTTGGGCAGACCTTAATGGTGCTGACTTAAGTTGGTCAACTTTGAGTAGCGCAAATTTGAATTATGCAAACTTAGAACAGGGCAACCTGACAAATGTAGACCTAAGTAGTGCAACAATGATTTATGCAAACTTAGATATAGCAAATTTATGTGGAGCAAATCTTAGTAGTGCAGACCTGACTGCGGCTTCCTTAGCTGAAGCTAATCTCAGTAAAGCTAATTTAACTAAGGCAGACTTGGGTGAGGCGTACTTAATTGGAGCAAACTTAACTTTGGCAAACCTAACTGAGGCAATATTGCAAAGTGCCAAACTTCAAAGAAATATATTTCATAGAGCATATTTGCACAAAGTTGATCTCTCAGGCATGAATTTGGCTGGTATAGATTTTACAGCAGCATCTCTTCAAAGTACAAACCTTAAAAAAGTATTTCTCCAAGGAGCGAATTTAGAAAAAGCCAATATGCGATGGGCAAATTTAATCCAGGCAAATTTAGATGGAGCAAATTTGAGAAGGGCTGATTTAACTGGAGCAGATATCTATGGGGCAACTTTTAAAGATGCAGACCTGACTGGTGCGATAATGCCAGATGGAGAAGTCTATAAACCGATCGCAGCTGAAGCAGAAATCGGTAAACAGGAAACATCGTTAAAGAAAGTAATATCTATGACCCGTAAAGTAATTAATACTGATAACGCACCCGCACCAGTGGGCCCTTATAATCAAGCGATCGCAGCTTCAGGTCAATTTCTATTTATCGCTGGACAAGTTGCCATCGATCCCCGCCTTGGTGATGTCGTCTACACTGATGATGTCAAAAAGCAAACTGAGCAAGTATTAGCTAATCTTGAAGCCATCCTCACGGCCGCCGGGGCGACTTTTCAAGACGTGGTGAAGACCACTGTATTTTTAGCTGATATGAATGATTTCGCGGCGGTGAATGCCATTTATGCTAAATATTTCCCGGAAAATACTGCCCCAGCGCGGGCTTGTGTGCAGGTATCGCGTTTACCTAAAGATGTGTTGGTAGAAATTGATGCGATCGCTGTAATTAACGGTTAGTACCACTACACTCATAAAAAAAGCCTACAACTCTGCAAACAAACTAGGCTTTGTTATTGACTTTTGTTCTTAAAAGCTATAAATATTTTTTAGGGGTTAATTGCAATTAATTAGCAAAAGAACTAAGAAAACTTCCTAATGGAGAGTTGCAAATGAGTGTGAAGAAAAAGAGCTTATTGGGCGCTGGCGCGGCATTTGCAGTGCTTACAGGTCTAGTAGTCAGCACAGTAGGGGCTATGCAGGCAACGATCGCCAACCCCACTGCTAATCAACAAACACCACGCTTACTTGCCCAAGGGTTGAAGACTTTAACGATAGTTTTTCCCAGTCGTGCTGATTCTACAGACTTGCAAAATAAGGCAAATGCAGTAGGAGCTTTTTTATCGAAAGAGTTAGGAATTCCAGTCGTCGCCCAAGTTGGTGATGATACAGCTGCTGTGGAAGCTTTGAGAGCAAATCGGGCTGATGTCGCTTTTTTAAGTAGCCGTCCAGCTTTGAAAGCAAAACAATTAGCAAATGCCAGCTTGTATCTAGCCGAAGTTCGTTCCACTTATTCTGGCAGATATACTTATAGCTCAACATTTGTTGTCCCCAAGAATAGTCCCCTCAAAACTCAAAATTCAACTAAAGCCACTTTAGAACAACTACGGGGCAAAAGAATTGCTTTTACTTCCCCTACTTCTGGCTCTGGGTTTATTATCCCTGTCGCTGAGTTGGTCAAACAGAAATTTGTACCCAACCGCGATCGCTTAGATGATTTCTTTGGTCAAGTTTCTTACGGCGGCAATTACAGCAAAGCCTTGCAAGCAGTTGTGCGTGGTCAAGCTGATGTGGCTGTTGTGTCAGAATATGCCCTGAATCCACCTTATATCACCGCCCAAGAGAAGAATCAGTTACGGGTTCTGCACAAAATTACTGGTGTACCTGCCCACGGTATTGCCATTGATAATGATGTTCCAGCCCCAACACGGGAAAAAATCATCAACGCTTTACTGAAATTAAATCAGTCGCAAAATAATAAGTTGTTAAGCGACTTGTATAATTCCACAGAATTAGTCCGAGTTGACCACGATCGTCACCTAGCAACTATCCGTGAGGCTCTACAAATCGCTGGCATTGAACCATAATTCAGAATTCAGAATTCAGAATTCACCAATCTTGACACTCTCTACGAGACGCGGCGCTATCCGCGTTTTCGGTCAAAGTTCATTCTGATTCCTGACTCCTGACTACTGAATTCTGTTCAATAAATTTCTATGAATGATTATGTTATTGAGTGTCATAACCTAGAGACAGCTTATGCTCCTTCTCTCAATCGTCCTATTCTCAATGGGATTAATTGCCAGATTAAACGCGGTGAATTTGTCGTTTTGCTGGGGCTAAATGGTGCTGGTAAGTCTACCTTACTGCGATCGCTAGTTGGATTAGTGCCATCAGCCAGAGGAGAATTGCTCGTCAATAATGTTGAGATGAATTCCCGAACGCTGCCAAAAATTCGGCGCGATATTGGGATGTTATTTCAAGGTGGCGGATTGATTCGGCAGTTATCAGCACTGGAAAATGTCTTGTCCGGATGCCTTGGTAAAAGAACAACTTGGCAAACATTGTTGGGATTTTCCAAACGCGATCGCATTTTGGCTCTAGAGTTACTAGAACAGTTAGGACTCGGAGAGTTAGCTTTTCAAAAAACCAGTCAATTAAGTGGGGGACAGCAACAACGAGTAGCCATCGCTCGGACTTTAATTCAATCACCGCAAATTCTTTTAGTCGATGAACCCATCACTGGGTTAGATGTTGTAGCATCCCAACAAGTTATGCAAACTCTATCCCAATTGCACACTCAGCAAGGTATGACTATTGTTGCAGTTTTGCACGATTTGGGAATCGCAGAAAAATACGCCCAAAAAGCGATCGTCTTAGATGCTGGACGCGTCGTTTATCAAGGATTTTGTGACAACTTACAAGCTCAATTTGCTAAAGTTTCCGCTTGAGTGGGATTTGATTTCACAAAAAAGACGCGATGAATCGCCGTCTCTACAATAATCAATCTTTTGTAGAGACGGCGATTTATAGCGTCTTGTCTTAACCGAACAGTATTGCATTCTGACTCCTGAATTCTGAATTCTTCTTCAATACAATATGAGTTCCTTTTTTAAATTAAAACGCTTACGCTTCTACCCTTGGCTGAGTTCTCTACTCATCTCATTAATTGTTGTGGTAGTTTATGGTTGGGCTTTGCGAGGACTCAAACTCGATTTTGAACTGCTAAGTTCTAGCTGGCCATACATCACCGATTTTATTACCCGGTTATTTCCTCCCGATTGGAAAGTTTTAGATATTGCAGTTAAAGCACTAATTGAAACTGTACAAATGTCTTTATGGGGAACTACCATTGGAGCCATTCTTTCTGTACCGATTGCTATAGCTAGCGCCAGCAATATTGCGCCTGGGTGGTTGCGATCGCTAGCTAATTTGTTACAAAATACTGTACGTTCCGTCCCTTCAATTATTTTGGGGCTAATTTTTGTTGCCGCCACTGGGTTAGGCGCACCAGCAGGAACTTTAGCTTTGGGAATCTACACCATCGGCTACCTTGCCAAATTTTATCAACAGGCAATTGAAGCGGTTGATCCGCGTTCTCTTGAATCCCTGCAAGTTATCGGAGCCTCCAAGCTACAGATTGCTCAATACGGCATTCTTCCTCAAGTGCTACCTTTGGGATTGGGTTACACCTTTTGGATGTTTGAGTACAATATCCGTGCTGCTTCTGTCTTGGGTGTAGTTGGTGCAGGTGGTATTGGCTTTCAATTAAAAAGTTACATCGACGGGTTTGAGTACACCAAAGCAACAACCATGATGCTGGTGCTTTTGGTAGTCGTCACAGTGATTGATGCTTTTAGTAGCCAACTACGTCATCGGCTCGATTCTATGTAGTATTTAATTGTTAATTTAAAATTTGGGGCAAAGCAATGTGACTTTGGGAATACTGAAATTAAGTACCCTAAAGGAGTATTAAAAATGGCAGAAAATCGCATCAGTGCTAGCCTAGCCCCAGCAGATAAAGAAGCAGTTATGCAAGCGATCGCTACAATTAGAGAAAAGTTACCATTTTTGGTAGATTTGACCCCTGAAGATCGGCGAACGATGCTGAAGATGGGAGATAAAAGTCGGGCTTTTGTCAGCAAAGCCTTAGAAGTGGCAACACAAAATCCTAACTTTTTGCCTCGTTACTTTGATTTAGAAGAAATGCGCCGGGACTTGGAAATATATGAGGACTTGTATCCGGTGCTGTTGTCTCTAACGCAACTGCAAGAATTGGTGGATGATACCTGTATAACTGCTGCTAGTGAAGCGTATGCAGCAGCATTAGCAGTGTATAGCTATGCCAAAGCTAGCGGTGATGTCGCAGGTTTAGATGCAGTAATTGATGAGATGGGACGCAGGTTTAACCGCCGTTCTAAGAAAAAGCAATCCGAAGTCCCAGTTAGTTAAAGCTTAAAACAGGTAATCATACCAGTTGTAAACTTTCTAAAATACACATAATTTGTAGGGGCATAACATTGTTATGCCCTTTTCGCATTTTGTATCCAAAGATTCTTGAAACCCACGCAGGTGGGTTTTGTCTGTGTAGCCGCAATTTTTAATCGCCAGGGCATTTTTGAGCCTCAGAAGGTCAACGTCGAGCCTCAGAAGGTCAACGTCGAGCCTCAGAAGGTCAACGTCGAGCCTCAGAAGGTCAACGTTGAGCCTCAAAAGGTCAACGTCGAGCCTCAAAAGGTCAACGTCGAGCCTCAGAAGGTCAACGTCGAGCCTCAAAAGGTCAACGTCGAGCCTCAAAAGGTCAACGTCGAGCCTCAAAAGGTCAACGTCGAGCCTCAAAAGGTCAACGTCGAGCCTCAAAAGGTCAACGTCGAGCCTCAGAAGGTCAACGTCGAGCCTCAAAAGGTCAACGTCGAGCCTCAAAAGGTCAACATATAAAAATTACCTTAAAAAAATTTAGTAAATTCCGAAATCCACCTTGTATATTTAGTAGTTATTGTGTAAACATTAGCACCTCAAAATTTAATCTTGTAATGAACCCACAAAACAAGCCCAAGAGTCTACAAGATATTCTTAAGCAGCGCCAACAATCAGGTTTTGTGGGTCGTGAAGACCAAGTAAACCAATTTCGCCAAAATTTAGCATTAACCCCAGAAGACGAACGCCGTCGTTTTTTGTATAACGTTTGGGGTCAAGGTGGAGTTGGTAAAAGTACTCTGTTACGGCAATTTCGGAAAATTGCTGACGAAGCAAAAATTATCTCGGCTTACATCGATGAAGCTGAAAAAACTATACCAGAAGTTATGGGTCGTTTAGCTGAGGAGTTAGAACGGCAAGGTCACAAGCTAACGCAGTTTACAGAACGCTACAAAGTTTACCGTCAAAAGCGCCAAGAATTAGAAACTGATCCAGAAGCTCCTCAAGGCTTTTCGGCTTTTGTAGGGAAAACTATGGTAAAAACTGGTGTACGTTTAGCGCGTCGAGTTCCCGTTGGTGGTGCTGTATTTGATTTTGTAGATGAGGATGCTTTTGCTACCCAAGCCGGAGAATGGGCATCTTATGTTGCTAAGAAAATCACAAATAAAGATGAGGTGCGGTTAGTTCAAGAACCTGAAGAAGTTCTGACTCCGTTATTTTTGCAAGATATTTTTAAAATTGCTAAAGAAGCTGCTGTTGTTTTGTTTTTTGATACTTATGAACGCACCGGAGAATTTATAGATAACTGGCTACGGGAAATTTTGGACGGTCGCTACGGTGAAGTATCTCTCAATATATTGATAACTATCGCCGGTCGGCAGGAATTAGATAAAAATCATTGGGCTCCTTACGAGGGGTTAATAGTTCGTTTCCCTCTAGAACCCTTTACAGAAGAAGAAGCCCAACAATATCTAACTCGCAAAGGCATTACGGACAATCGCATTATTGAAGTGATTTTGCACCTTTCTGGAAACTTACCTCTACTAGTAGGAATGCTAGCAGACGCTCATCCCAATGACCCCAACCAGGTAATTGAGCCTAGCAGCAGTGCTGTAGAACGCTTTTTAAAATGGATTGACGATCCCAAGCGGCGACAAGTTGCTCTCGATGCTGCCATTCCTCGATGCTTAAATCGGGATGTTATAGCCAAGTTAAGACCAGAAAAAGAAGCTGACGAGTTATTTACTTGGCTAAAAGAAACATCCTTTGTCAACGAACGTAGTAACGGTTGGGCTTATCATGATGTAGTTAAAACGCAAATGTTACGTCACAAACGTCTTTCATCGCCGCAAAGTTGGGCTGATTTACATAGCAAATTGGCTGATTATTATGACACCTTGCGAAATGAACTGCAATTGGATGAAATGAAAGCCTGGGGAGATCAAACTTGGCAAAGTCATAAGCTCAACGTTTTGTATCACCGCTTATGCCAATCACCACAAAAGTACTTACCCATAGCCCTCAATGAATTCCTTGCTGCACTCAAAAATCAACGGACTTTTGCCCAACTTTGGGTAGCAACAATGCTTCAGGCTGGTAGAGATGTGGATTCTAGCGAAGTTCAGCGTTGGGGTGAGCAACTAGGCAATTGGTTAAAAGCCTATGAAGAAAAACGCTATGAAGTTGCGGCCCAAATGCTCACAACTCTTTTGAGCAACGCTAGTCTTGAAGGTAAGTGGCGTGCAGTAGCCTTAGATTGGCGTGGTTATATCTACTCGCAATCTAATCAATACTCAAAAGCACTAGAAGATTTTACAGAAGCTATCAAGTTAGCACCTGAAGAAGTTGAGTATTTAACAGTTCGAGGTATGACTTACTGCCAAATGCAGCGCTACCCGGAAGCACTACTAGACTTTAACCGTATTATTCAGCTTAACCCGAATTATCAGTGGGCGATCGCCAATCGGGGTGTCACTTACCGTCTCATGTACCGCTATGATGAAGCACTGCAAGACTTTAACCGTGCTATTGAACTTGATCCTAATGACCAATGGGCACTGGCTCATCGAGGTGTAACTTACTGTTATATGCAGTGTTACCCAGAATCATTAGCAGACTTAGACAGCGCCATTAAACTTGACCACAATTATCAATGGGCGATCGCTAGTAGAGGTGATACTTACCGCTATATGCAACGCTATAATGAAGCCTTGCAAGACTTTAACCGTGCCATTGAACTTGATGCCAATTTCCAATGGGCACCAGCCACGGGATTTAGAGGTTTTATTTACCGCCAAATGCAGCGCTATTCTCAAGCAACGCAAGATTTAGACACCAGCGTTGTCGCAAACCCCAATTACCAATGGGTATTAGCGCGTCGGGGTGATACTTATCGCAAATTGCAGCGCTATAGTGAAGCACTACAAGACTTAAACCGTGCTATTGAACTTGGCCCCAAAGATGACTGGTCATTATTCAAGCGGGGTTCTATTTACTTTACACTCCAGCAATACAATCAAGCTCTCGCTGATTTCAGCCATGCGATCGATTTAAAATCTAATGATGATTGGTATTTATACCAGCGTGCTTTAACCTACCAAGCCCTTAACCAAGCAGATACAGCACGAACTGACCTAGCACTTGCCATCAAGCTTGCTAAACAACATTACGAAAAAAATGCTAAAGATTCGCGTAATGCCTTTAATTTAGCCCTTTACTATTTGGCTGCTCATTACATTCAACCAGCAGAGCAGTTATATCGATATACTTTATCTCAAGGTGCTTCCTTAGAGCGTATCCGTATAGCAATTCAAGACCTAAATGACTTTTTAAATATCTTCCCTAACCATCTGCAAGCGACATCCATACAACAGTTGTTGCAGTCTTCTCTAAACTTAGGTGATGGAATTTTAAAACTAGCTGACAGTAACCCTGCAAGTCCCAAAAGCTTAGGAATTCATTAGAAGGTTAATATCTAAAGTGAAGGTGTTTCAGGCGACTTGAAAAGACACCATAAATCGCCGTCAAGACAAAAGACTGATTAGGGAACTCCCAGAAATAAATTATCCAATCTTGTGGGGTGGGCATCTTGCCCGCCCAGTTCATATGGCGGGCAAGATGCCCACCCCACAATAAATAATTGAATATTTTTTTATTTGTCAGTCCCTTATTGTAGAGACGGCGATTTATCGCGTCTTTAAATAAGTCACTTGTGTGTACACCGTAGCCTACAAGGGGAGGGCTTTAAATCTTACTCCCCAACGCTAGTAGGGAAGGGCCTGGGGGTTAGGTCTATATTAAACTCCACCGATAAGTACTAAGTCGCCAAGGCATTTTTGAGCCTCAGAAGGTCAAAGTTGAGCCTCAAAAGGTCAACATCGAGCCTCAGAATGGTCAACGCCGAGCCTCATAAGGTCAACGTCGAGCCTCAAAAGGTCAACGTTGAGCCTCAAAAGGTCAACGTCGAGCCTCAGAAGGTCAACGCCTAAAAATTATCTCAAAAAACTTAGGGAAATTCCGTAATACATTTTTTATATTTAGTAGTTCTTTTTGTAAACGTTAGCGCCTCAAAATTAAATCTTGTTATGAACACACAAGATAAGCCCAAGAGTCTACAAGATATTGTTAAGCAACGTCAACAATCAAATTTTGTGGGTCGTGAAGACCAAATAAACCGATTTCGCCAAAATTTAGCATTACCTGTAGAAGATAATCGCCGTTGTTTTTTGTTTAACATTTATGGTCAAGGCGGAATTGGTAAAACTACCTTGCTACGCCAGTTTTGTAAAATTGCAGACGAAGCAAAAATGATTTCGGCTTATGTTGATGAAGTTGAAAAAACTATACCAGAAGTCATGGATCGTTTAGCTAAAGAGTTAGAAGAGCAAGGTTATAAACTAACCCAGTTTAGCGATCGCTACAAAGTTTACTGTCAAAAGTGCCAAGAATTAGAAACAGATCCAGATGCTCCTCAAGGTTTTTCCGCTTTTGTCGGGAAAACTATAGTAAAAACTGGTGTGCATCTGGCGCGTCGAGTTCCCGTTGGCGGTGCTGTATTTGATATTGTAGATGAGGATGCTTTGGCTAACCAAGCTGGAGAATGGGCTTCTTATATTGCTAAGAAAATAACCAATAAAGATGAGGTTCAATTAGTTAAAGAACCTAAAGAAGTTCTGACCCCGCTATTTTTGCAAGATATTTCTAAAATTGCTGATAAAACTCCTTTAATCTTGTTTTTCGATACCTCAGAACGCACCGGAGAATTCCTAGATAACTGGCTACGGGAGATTTTTGAGAATCAGCACGGTAAAGTATCTGCCAATATATTAATAATCATCGCCGGTCGGCAAGAATTAGATAAAAATGACTGGGCATCCTACGAGGAATTAATAGTTCGTTTACCTCTAGAACCTTTTACAGAAGAAGAAGCCCGACAATATCTAACCCGCAAAGGCATTACAGACAATCGCATTATTGAAGAGATTGTAAACGTTTCTGGAAACTTACCCCTGCTAATGGAAATGCTAGCAGATGCTCATCCCAATGACCCCAACCAGGTAATTGAGCCTAGCAGCAGTGCTGTAAAAAGCTTTTTAAGATGGATTGACGATCCTAAACGGCGACAAATGGCGCTTGATGCTGCCATTCCTCGGTGTTTGAACCGGGATGTTATAGCCAAGTTAAGATCAGAAGAAGAAGCTGATGAGCTATTTAATTGGCTCAAAGAAACATCTTTTCTCAAAGAACATATCAACGGCTGGGTTTATCATGATGTGGTCAAAACCCAAATGTTATGCCACAAACGCCTTTCATCGCCGCAAGGTTGGGCTGACATACATGGGAAGTTGGCAGAATATTATGACAGCCTACGGAACGATTTGCAATTAGAGGAAGATAACAAACAGCGCGATCCTAGCTGGCAAAGTCACACGTTAAACGTGTTGTACCATAAATTATGTCAGTCACCGCAAAGAAATTTGTTTATAGCTCTTAATGAATTTCTTGCTCTACTCAAAAATCAACCAACTTTTGCCCAGCAATATGCAAAAATAATGCTTCAGGCTGGCAAAGATGGGGATTCTACAGAAGTTAAGTATTGGGGTAAGCAATTAGCAAATTTGTTAAAAGCTTACGAGGAAAAGCGCTATGAAGATGCTGTGTATAAGCACGCTTTAGTCTACTTAGTTCTTAAGCAACCAGACAAAGCAGAAACTTGCCTACAGCCTGCCATTAAGCTTGCCAGAGAGCATTGTCAAAAAGATGCTAAAGACTGGCATAATACCTTTAATTTAGCTCTTTACTGCTTGGCTGCTCAATATACTCAACAAGCAGACTACTTTTATCGCTATGCTTTATTAAAGGGTGCTTCCTCAGAATTTATTAGTGAAGCTATCCAATACCTAAATGACTTTTTAACTGTCTTGCCCAATCATATCCAAGCTACATCCATCCGACAGTTGTTGCAGTCTGGTCTAACTAAGTCATATAATTTTCAACCTACCCCCCAAAAAAACCACGAGTCCCAACAACAAACTCCTAATCAATTCCTTCTCTCATAGTGCAAGTTCATTTGAGTGAACTTGCACTATAAGTCTGGGATTTCTAACTTTTGGCACAGAAACGAGTAAGGGCAATATTCCAGCTAACTTGTATTCGGGAGACTGGCGGCTAAAGCTAATTGCGTATAAATATTAAGCGATGCTTGCGGCGGGCTACGTCTACGCTACTACTACTTTGCCTTTCTCATAACAAATAGTAGGCGATCGCCTTGTTTTTAAGTTGTAGGTCAGCGATCGTAAGATTCCGTTTCAATATCTGGTACTTTAGCTAAAACTGCGTCGTATTTTTCTCGACTGCCTCGCTTTGCTAACTCCCCTAAATAAACTTCAGTTGTGAGTGCAGCGATTTTCTCCGCAACTGCTGTCGCCACAAACTGATCGATAGAAATCCCGTCTTGTTTGGCAAGTTCCTGCAAACTTTTGTACAAAGAGTCAGGAAGCTGGACGCTGAGGTTGCTTATGACAATGCTCCAATAGATTGCAAAAACTCCGCAGGTGTCAATAAAAATGATTACGAGAAATTTTATATTTTAGATGATCGGCCAGGTCAAAATGGGATTTGTCTAAATCCACTCAAATCCCTGTGTGGCTAAAAACTCTTTAGCTGGTTCCAAAATATCTTTGCTCAAAATCAGTTTGACTTTTGGAGAACTAAGATACAAACGAAAACGCTCAATAAAAAGTTGGTTAGCAGGTTCAATCTTCCTAATGGCACTCCAGGGAATCAACAACGGCGTAAGTCCCAAGCTAAATAAGGGGAAAATACTCAGATAAATCCCTTGAGGAGTTATCCCAATATTTAACGTTCCTTTGTAGTGAACCAAACCCACAGAACCGCTTTGCATCCGAGAGAAGTTTTGTGGCGGCGCTTCTTCGGTGCGGTAGAGTTTAGCGAGGCGATTCCAGTCATGACGAAATAAAAAAATCATGACTATCGTGGAAAATGTTAAAAAAACGATGTATATCCACTGAGGGGTATGTGACATTGGTTTTTAAACCATTGATGATTGAAGCTTCAACTGTAAGCGATGTCTAACGACAAGTCTCTTTGCGCCTACGCATTCATCAATCAACTACATACCCTTGAATTTTTGCAAACTATGGGAGCATCCAAATTAAAAATTGCTTAATAAAATTTTATTCACTCAAAAAACTGGCTTTAAATTAAGGCCAGTTTTTTGATTTTATTGCAAACTTCTATCGGACTTTACGGCCGAGTATTAACGGAACACACTTGAGAAGATATTATTAAGCTTTCTCATTCAAATGTCAAGATTTGACTAAATAGGTGGGTGGAAAAATCCACAAGTACGTAATTGCGAGTGAAACCTACTCCTGCAAAGAAGCAAGCTACTTGCAGCATCTCTTATGAGAAGCAATCACAAAGATTTCAGTTATATTACATTTTGTTGCATAGTTAGGTTTATTCATGCTTACCTACTTACGTCAGCAAAGCTTGCCATTAGATATCACCACTTCCCTTAAATTCTCAGGCTGCGCTTCTAAGCTCTTGTCACCAAAATGCTGATTCATCAGCGCCGGAATTTGTGCCGCTTGAATTCGACTATGGCGTGTTTTATCTGGCATTACTAAGTTCGGTCCAGCTTTACAATTTTTCATGCAACCAGTGCCCTTGATTGTAACTTGGTCTTCTAAACCGCGATCGCTTAAAGCTGCCTCCAACGCCTGACAAACTGCTTTACCACCGCGTTTCATACAATCAGACTTTTGACACACCAAAATTGTGGCTTTAGCTTTAGCTGGCTTTACCTTGACATTATCAATAGATGGGGGTTCTTGTACTGGTGCGATCGTTTCAACTCTCCCCATGTCAGAACGCGCCGCCATTACCCGTTCAGCTTTCAGAGTGACAGTACCATCCTTCAAATCATGCTTTTTGTAACCAACAACTTGCAGCCAAGTCCCTGGTGGTAAGCGCAAGTCAAAAGCAGCCCGTAAATGTTTAGCTAATTTAATGTAAGACTCACCTTCATGAGTCCCCAGCATTAAGCCTTTAAGCTTATAGCCATCTTTAATAACAAAATTTATAAATCTACCCTCAAGACAAAATTCTGATACTTCCATAGTGTGAGATGCACCCATTTTTTTGATCTCCTTTTAACTAAGTACAAGCAATCAAGCAAGATATTCTCAGCAGCAGCTAAAAATTAGAACTGTTGTTAGCAATTTTCCAACAGCACTCAAGAGTCAAAATTTGCTCTTGACGAGAGGCTGTTAATTGCCATATCACACTCCAAATTTGAACAGCCGTCACAGGAGAGCCAATTTCAACTTTCAATGGCTGGTTAGCTGTACAAGTACAGGGAATGTCTAACTCCTTTAGGCGTTGATAGACTTGCCAGCGATCAGCCCAATTCACCTCTACAAGGTGGTTGCTTTCTATTTCTGAACTAAACGATTTCAAGAGAATTGCCCTCAAAGTGCAACAAACTTGCAGTAATTACCGCGATTTAACTCTCTGCTTAGTGAAAGTTTTAGGAGTGTAACCTCTTAAAACCAGCATACCTTAAGTGCAAACAATTCTCATTAATTTTGGAAAAAAAAGTCAAACTTTTACAGCCATTCCATATTGAGAGGGGGAAGAGGTAGAGAGCAGGGGACAGAGGAGAGAGGTAATTTTAATTTTTATTCTCTCCCTTGCGCCCTGCCCCCTGCTTTTATTGGGAGATATACACATTTAAGTCGTGATGTCAATATTAATGAGAGATTTATGCACATTGATAGGTGTACCATCATCCAGCAAACAATAAACTTGAGATTATTAGTAAGCAAAAATACAAAATCTTGTGCTGGCAAATTGGCTTGCGCTTATTATTAAAATGTTAATATGTTGAGAATAAGCAGTTAAAATCTATAACTGTTAAAAAGAGAGGAACACAATGTCTGAAACGCAAACTTTGTTACGAAATTTTGGTAATGTATATGACAATCCCGTGTTGCTGGATCACAGCGTTACTGCTCCAGTTACAGAAGGATTCAACGTTGTATTAGCTAGTTTTCAGGCACTGTATTTACAGTACCAAAAGCATCATTTTGTAGTTGAAGGCTCAGAATTCTACTCTCTGCATGAGTTTTTTAACGAAAGCTACAACCAAGTACAAGACCACATCCATGAAATTGGAGAACGCTTGGATGGACTAGGTGGTGTTCCAGTAGCTACCTTTAGCAAGTTAGCAGAATTAACCTGTTTTGAGCAAGAGTCTGAAGGCGTATATTCCTCTCGCCAGATGGTGGAAAATGACTTAGCTGCAGAACAAGCTATTCTTGGCGTGATTCGCCGCCAAGCTGCTCAGGCAGAGAGTTTAGGCGATAGAGGTACACGCTATCTGTACGAAAAGATTTTGTTGAAAACCGAGGAACGTGCTTATCATTTGTCTCACTTCCTCGCTAAAGATAGCTTAACTTTAGGGTTTGTCCAAGCGGCTCAAAGCTAAAACTCTCCTAATCTAGATTTGTTTACCTAGACTGAAAGAAAAAGTTGGCAGCACGAACTCTTAAAATATTATAAAGAATGGCAGAGAATGATACCTTTATTCCTCTGCCATTTTTAATTTAAGTAAACATATCATCATAAGATTTAATCTTGTAAATATTTGGCAATTAGTATAGTTAATAAATATTTTTAGCTAATAAATTTATTTTGGCTAAATAAGCGGACAGATATATGCCATAATAAATTACCAATTTGTAGCAAATTTTTATCAAATTAAATAATATAAATTTGCAAAAGTTTTAAAGATTTGCTGGTAAAAATTAAATAGTATTTAGAAATACAAAATAATTCTTGGGTATTGAGCATTTGGGTTAGGGGAGAGGTAACAGCGAATAACCTGTACCCTATTCCCTAATTCCCACTCCTTTCATGTCATCAAACCTAGAAAACTTAATAATAAAAAGTACGACAGGGTGTAAAGACCCTTAAAATAATCAGGATTTGTATTCTCATACTCCAAGGCAACGACTATGCCCCGCCGTGACGACCTCCGGAAGATTCTACTGTTAGGCTCTGGCCCAATTGTGATTGGACAAGCCTGTGAGTTTGACTACTCTGGCACTCAAGCCTGCAAAGCGCTGCGCGAAGAAGGCTATGAAGTAGTTTTGGTTAACTCAAACCCTGCAACAATTATGACCGACCCGGAAACGGCCGATCGCACTTACATTGAGCCGTTAACTCCAGAATTGGTCGAAAAAGTCATTGAGAAAGAACGCCCCGATGCTTTATTACCAACGATGGGAGGACAAACTGCCCTCAACCTCGCCGTTGCTTTAGCCAAAAATGGCGTGTTGGAAAAGTATGGCGTTGAGTTAATCGGCGCTAAACTGCCAGCGATCGAAAAAGCCGAAGATCGAAAACTTTTTGGTGAAGCAATGGCCAGGATTGGGGTAGCTGTGTGTCCTAGCGACACAGCCGAATCTTTGGAAGAAGCCAAAGCGGTTGCTCGTCAAATTGGTAGTTATCCCCTAATTATTCGTCCAGCTTTCACTATGGGTGGAAGTGGCGGCGGTATTGCCTACAACCAAGAAGAATTTGAAGAAATGGCACAGGTAGGTATAGATGCCAGTCCTGTTTCGCAAATTCTCATTGACCAGTCTTTACTGGGCTGGAAAGAATATGAACTCGAAGTGATGCGTGATTTGGCAGATAACGTGGTGATTATCTGTTCCATCGAAAACCTTGACCCTATGGGCATTCACACCGGGGACTCAATTACTGTCGCTCCCGCGCAAACCCTTACTGATAAAGAATATCAAAGGCTGCGGGATATGGCAATTAAAATCATCCGCGAGATAGGTGTGGAAACTGGCGGTTCTAATATTCAATTTGCCGTTAATCCGCTTAATGGGGATGTGGTGGTAATTGAGATGAACCCCCGCGTTTCCCGCAGTTCGGCTTTGTCTTCCAAAGCCACGGGTTTTCCCATCGCTAAAATGGCAGCAAAGCTAGCTGTGGGCTACACCTTGGATGAAATCAAAAATGACATCACCAAGAAAACTCCCGCGTCCTTTGAACCGACAATTGACTATGTGGTGACAAAAATCCCCCGTTTCGCCTTTGAAAAATTCCCCGGTTCTGACCCAGTGCTGACAACCCAAATGAAATCTGTCGGCGAAGCGATGGCAATTGGGCGGACTTTCAACGAATCCTTTCAAAAGGCACTGCGATCGCTCGAAACCGGACGTGCTGGTTGGGGTTGCGACAAAGCCGAAAAATTACCCAGTGGTGAACAAATCCGCGCCCAATTGCGGACACCTAACCCCGATCGCATTTTCGCTGTGCGTCATGCCTTGCAGCAAGGTATGACTATTGAAGAAATCTATGAACTGACTGGTATTGACCGATGGTTCTTAGATAAATTACAGCAACTCCTAGATGTCGAAAAATTCCTGAAGCGGACACCTTTGCAGCAATTGACAAAAGAGCAACTTTATGAAGTGAAGCGGGACGGATATAGCGATCGCCAGATTGCTTATGCCACCAAAACCACCGAAGATGAAGTTCGCGCTTACCGCAAGTCACTAGGAATCATCCCAGTTTATAAAACCGTAGATACCTGCGCGGCTGAGTTTGAAGCCCTTACCCCTTACTACTATTCTACCTACGAAGAAGAAACAGAGGTAATGCCCGCAACCAAGCCAAAAGTGTTGATTTTGGGTGGTGGCCCCAACCGCATTGGACAAGGAATTGAGTTTGATTATTGTTGTTGTCACGCCGCCTACGCCTTGAAGGATGCGGGGTATGAGACGATTATGGTCAACTCCAACCCAGAGACAGTTTCGACAGACTACGATACCAGTGATCGCCTTTACTTTGAGCCTTTAACGAAAGAAGATGTTCTTAACATCATCGAAACTGAAAATCCAGTTGGGGTAATAATCCAGTTTGGCGGACAAACCCCGCTAAAGTTGGCTATCCCATTACAAGAGTTTCTGAACAATGACACATCAGGACTGCTGACTAAAATTTGGGGTACATCCCCAGATTCCATCGACATGGCAGAAAACCGGGAGCGGTTTGAAAAGATTCTCCAACAGTTAAATATTGCTCAACCGCCCAATGGAATTGCGCGGAGTTACGAAGATGCGCTGATTGTTGCCAAACGCATTGGGTATCCGGTGGTGGTGCGTCCTAGCTATGTATTGGGAGGACGGGCGATGGAAATCGTTTATTCCGATACTGAGTTGGAACGCTACATGAGCTTTGCGGTACTCATAGAACCAGAACATCCGATTTTGATTGATAAGTTTTTAGAAAACGCAATTGAAGTTGATGTCGATGCGATCGCCGATCATACAGGACAGGTGGTAATTGGCGGTATTATGGAACACATTGAGCAGGCTGGAATTCACTCAGGAGATTCCGCTTGTTCTTTACCTTCCATTTCCCTATCACCAGCAGTTCTCAATCAAATTCGCACTTGGACGGTGCAGCTAGCACAAGCGCTTTCAGTCGTTGGGTTGATGAATATCCAATTTGCTGTTGTTGGTGCAAGTAGCTATTCTCCCCAAGTTTACATTTTAGAAGCCAACCCCCGCGCCTCTCGCACCGTACCATTTGTATCTAAAGCAACAGGTGTACAGTTAGCGAAATTAGCATCTTTAATCATGTCGGGTAAAACCTTAGAGGAGCTAGGCTTCACCGAGGAAGTCATTCCAACCCACATTGCTGTAAAAGAAGCAGTATTACCCTTTAATAAATTCCCAGGAACTGATACAATATTGGGCCCAGAAATGAGATCCACTGGTGAAGTGATGGGGATTGACAGCGACTTTGGCCGGGCCTTTGCCAAAGCAGAACTGGGTGCTGGGGAGCGTTTACCACTGACTGGAACTGTATTTGTATCAATGAGCGATCGCGATAAAGCTGCTGCTGGTGCTGTGGTGAAGGAGTTTATCGATTTGGGCTTTACAGTGATGGCTACCCTTGGTACACGGCGAGTTCTTCTTGAACAGGGGTTAAATATTGAATTGGTGTTAAAACTCCATGAAGGCCGTCCCCACGTCTTGGATGCAATCAAAAATAAAAAAATCCAACTTATTATCAACACACCTTCCGGGGAAGAAGCCCAGACTGATGCTAGGTTAATTCGTCGCACAGCCTTGGCTTACAAAATTCCCATTATTACTACCATAGCTGGCGCAAAAGCTACCGTCGCCGCCATCCGTTCTTTACAAAATACAACTTTGGACGTAAAAACCATTCAGGAATACTGTCCGATTACGAGGTAGTACGGAGTAGGGGAGTAGGGGGCAAGGGGAGAAGGGAGCAAGGGGACAAGGGGGACAAGGAAAATAACTATACTCAATTCCCAATTCCTAATTCCCAATTCCCAATTCCCAATTCCCAAGAAAATTAAGTAATTGTTATAAGAGAATGACTATAGTTCTCATTAGAGATATCTTAGCAAATATGAGGAAGCTTATGTTCACCAAATAATTTCTGAAATTGACTTATAGTCAGCCTTTAGAGAGAGGGCGATATTACATGAACTGGAACAACCAGGAAATTTAATGTCTCTATATAGCCAAAACATTCTCATAAATGTTACAATTATTAATAAGACTCCAATAAAAAATGTTTAAGAAGCTACCTTTTATCTAACTGTAGATACTTGTGAAAAGTAGGAAATAACTGTAACTTTTAGCAGTTAAGAAGCCTAAATTTGTTTATTATGAGCAGCCGAATTTATCGGGCGCGTAAGTTGCAAACCATACATGGGTTCCCAGTTTGACTGGGTAGCACCCTAACAAAGCATCTATCCCTGAATGACCCTACCGCCAAACCCATCATTACCAAAGAGTAGCGCCATGAAGACCGCTCAGACAGCCACAGACCTCGTGCGGACTTACCTGCGTGAGATTGGCCGTGTGCCACTCTTAACACACGAGGAAGAGATTTTTTATGGTAAACAGGTGCAACGTTCTTGTACTTTGCACGAATCAAGAGAATCTCTTGCCACCCAGTTAGGTCGTCAACCGACTTTAGAAGAGTGGGCCAAAGCGACAAAGTTAGAACCAGCAGAATTGAACGAAGCGATCGCTGATGGTGAAATTGCCAAGCGTAAAATGGTAGAAGCCAATTTGCGGCTGGTAGTTTCGGTTGCTAAAAAGTACATCAAGCGCAACGTCGATTTACTGGACTTGATCCAAGAAGGTAGTATTGGTATGCAACGCGGCGTAGAAAAGTTTGACCCTACGAAAGGGTATAGATTTTCTACTTATGCCTATTGGTGGATTCGACAAGCTATTACTCGTGCTATAGCCGAAAAAGCTCGTACCATTCGGCTGCCTATCCATATTACTGAGAAATTAAATAAGATTAAAAAGGCACAGCGCCAATTGTCTCAAAAGTTGGGACGCGCTCCGACAGCTGGTGAACTAGCTCAAGAATTAGAATTGACCCCCAAACAAGTACGAGAGTATCTAGAAAAGGCGCGTTTGCCGCTTTCTTTGGATTTGCGGTTGGGTGATAACTACGACACAGAACTAGGAGAAATGCTGGAAGATCCAGGAGCATCTCCAGAAGAGTTTGTCATGCAATCTTCCCTATCTTATGACTTAGATCGCCTGATGGGTGATCTTACACCGCAACAGAGGGAAGTAATCACGCTGCGCTTTGGTTTAACTGATGGGCAAGCGCTGACTTTGGCTAAAATCGGTGAAATACTGAACATCAGCCGAGAAAGAGTCCGACAAATTGAGCGGGAAGCTTTAACCAAACTTCGCAAGTCTAAAGCCAACATGGGTGAATATTTAGCAAGTTAGGAGTAGAGACGCGATTAATCGCGTCTCTAGAGGAATTAGGAGTGAGGAGTTTTTAATTAACTTCTCACTCCTTACTTTATTTGTTAGGGTGAGAAAATACGCCGACTTTGGTACGGTTACACCTACTTCCAACAGAAAGCGAGGCTGTTACATTAGTTGACAGGAAGAAACAACAGCTAGCTAAGTCAAATCCAAAAAAGACATTTAGTATTAAAGTCACAAGCACCGTAGCCAGTAGTGGTAGTTAAGGAGCTAAAAAATGAGTAACCCATCCAATCGTGTCTCAGAATTTTTCAATAGCGAATCAGAAACTAATGATTTACTATGGCAGTATGTTAAATCTTTGAGTCCAGAGACAGTTACCCAGCTATCTAAACCTACATCTGCCGAAGTTTTTCAGGTGATGGAACGGAATATTACAGGATTATTGGGTAATCTACCTTCAGAACATTTTGGTATTACCGTCAGCACCAGTCGGGAAAGTCTAGGTCGGCTTTTGGCATCTGCTATGATTAGTGGTTATTTCTTGCGTAATGCTGAACAGAGAATGAATTTTGAATTAGCCCTACAAGGAACTGAAACCAACACCACCGAAGTTGACTAGAAATATAGAATTTATCAAATTCTATATTGTTGTTGGTCTAATTGCTAGCTACAGTCACGGCTATAGGAATTAAAAATAAGCCTCTGCGAAATCTTTGACCCTAATTCCCAATAATTATCAGCTAGATTTTTTTAAATATCCAAAACAGTGACAAATTAAGGTTCAAAATTAAAAAATCAAAACTCGGCAGAGTTCAAACTAGTCTGCCGAGTTTTGTTGTTAATTATCTCCCCTATTGTCAATCAATTATGAGTGAAACCAGTTCTTTCCCGCCCCATAAAATCATTGGTGTTGCAGTCATTTGGAATGACCAAAAGCAAATTTTAATCGATCGCCGTCGTCCAGAAGGAGCAATGGGTGGTTTATGGGAATTTCCTGGGGGTAAAATCGAGCCTGGTGAAACTATTCAAGAGTGTATTCAACGGGAAATTTCCGAAGAACTAGGAATAGTAATTGAAGTGGGAGAGCATTTGATTACTATTGACCACACTTATACAAATTTGCGCGTTACCCTCACAGTACATCATTGCTGCCATGTTACAGGCGTTCCTCAACCTTTGGAATCCGATGAAATTCGCTGGGTAACTTTGGAAGAACTAGAGCAGTTTACCTTTCCGAAAGCAAATACTCAAATTATTGCTGCTTTAAAAAGGGAATTGGAAATTGGGCATGGGGCATTGGGCATTGGGCATGGGGAATAGGAAAGAGTTTTTTAATACTTATGCCCAATGCCCAATGCCCCATGCCCCATCCCCCATTCCCAGTTCTCAATTCCGTAACAATCTATTAATTGCATCAGGTTGAGTCCCGCAATTTTCTACAATAGGCGCAGAGACTTTGATTAAAGGTGTCAGCAATATCAATGCCTAAAACCGTTGCCGATGTGATGAGCCGCGATCCGATTGTTGTTCGTGCGGAAACTCCACTGAAGGAAGCTATCCAAATTCTCGCAGAACGCCACATCAGTGGACTACCTGTTGTGGATGATGTCGGAAAATTGGTGGGCATTATCTCAGAAACCGATTTGATGTGGCAAGAAACTGGTGTTACTCCACCTGCGTACATTATGTTTCTTGATAGCGTTATCTATTTAAAAAATCCTGCTACTTATGACCGTGATTTGCATAAGGCACTAGGGCAAACCGTTGGGGAGGTGATGAGTAAAAACCCGCTCGCAATTTCCCCTAATAAAACTTTAAAAGAAGCCGCTACAATCATGCACGATCGCAGTGTTCACCGCTTGCCAGTACTTGATGGCACAGATCAAGTAATTGGTATCCTCACTCGTGGTGATATTATTCGGGCAATGGCAGCAAGTCAAGATTAGTCAAAAATAGAGACGCGATTAATCGCATCTGTCTTTTTTACACCTTTGAAAATCAAGGATAACTAAATGAGTATTACTTCGGAGTCTGTTAAGCAATTGCTAAGTTCTGAGGATTTAGGCGATCGCTTACGTGCAGTAAATCAAATCCGCCAACTGGAACCTACGGTTGGCTTTGAATTGATTCAAACTGCCATTAGCGATCGCAATTCCCGTGTCCGTTACTCGGCGGTGAGTCAAATGGATACACTCGGAACACAAGATTTACAATTATCTTTGGATATCTTGCGCGATCGCTTGCTTCATGACTCTGAAGTAGATGTACAAGCAGCAGCAGCAGATTGTATAGGCGCACTTCAATTACATGATGCTTTTGAAGACTTACAGGAGGTTTACCACAAGACTGATGAATGGCTAATACAATTTAGTATCATCGCTACATTAGGAGCATTGGGCGATCCGCGAGCCTTTGAATTACTCAAAGAGGCACTCTCATCAGAAACCGAATTAGTGCAAACTGCTGCTATTAGTTCTTTCGGTGAATTAGGAAATCTAGAAGCAGTTCCTCTCTTAGCTCCTTATGCTACCAATCCAGACTGGCAAATGCGTTACAGAGTTGTACAAGCGCTGACTCTTTTGGGTGGTGCAGAAGCCAAATCTATATTAGAAACTTTGGCTAATGATGAAGTCGAAGCGATCGCCACTGAAGCCAAAAATTCTTTACAATTAGTCTGACAGTAGAAAAAATTCGATCTGGTTGGTAAAATTTTTCATTCCAGCCAGATCGAATGGATAAATTAGAGTTACTTTCAGTTCCTAAAAGTCACCTGTTCATATTTAAAATAGGTCTTATTAAACAACACTTTTGCGGCGGCGAGACATCACCATTACAGCACCTACTGCACCAAAACCAAGTAATGCAGCAGGTTCGGGAACGGAAGTAGTGAAGGTAGAACCAGAAAAAGTCAAATTAGCCAATGAACCGCCAGTAGTATCGAGAATTGCATTTGCCTGAGCAACAGTAGTATCATTTCTTTGGAAAGATAAGCTTCCTGCTCCTTTAGTTATCTCACCAGTAGCGCTGGTAAAGTAGCCCCACAAATCAACTGCTATAGTAATATTTGCACCAGTCTGAGTTATTTTGTAATCAGAAGATGTCAATGTAAAGATATTACTACCATCCGCTAGAGAAGCTGTATTTTCCCCATTCAGAACTATGCCAGGAAGGGTAAGATTACCGAGGTCTAGAAATGGATTTTGTACAGTATTACCTGTGAAAGAAATGATATCACGTATACTTGCGGAATTGAAACCTAAGAAACTTCCTGTCTGAGCGGCAATAGCAACTGGGGTACTCTTTACGCCATTGGCATCTGCAATAATGCTATCTGGACTGAAGGTTAGTGAATCTTTTTTTAATGTTACTAAACTGCTAGCAAATGGATTCTGAGTTAGACCACCGTTAAAACTGAACTCACCTGTAAGTGCAGCAGCTTGAGCAGAACCAACAGATGTAAATAACCCAGCAACAGCTAAAGGAAGTGCAGCAGTAGCAGCCAGAGTAGCGTTTAGTAATTTAGATTTTAAACTAATCATGATCGTTTGAGAATCCTAATAATAACTTTGACGGGAACAATTGATTGTTTTACTTGTACTATCAGTAATTTATTTAAAATACTGTCAGTGAAAGCGGCACTTGTGTGACGTATTTCTTATTTCCATAAAATCACATAGATTCTGAGTATGCAAGATTTACTTAGTGGTCTTCATTACATCTTCAATTACTGAGTCCTCTTCATAAAATTTTAATTTCTGGTATATCTGTCCTTCGTATATTTGTCATTTAATAGGGTTGAAGGCGATCTATTTAACTTCCATATACATAGTTACAATTAGTGCTTTTTATTCTTGCAGATTACTCAACTATTTTTTAGATAAATAGAGTAAGTAATATATTTATATTCAGCCATTGGACATTTACCAAGCTTTTTGAAGGGTGTCAATTTACCTTTTATCCAGACTATAAGAGGAATTGAGAATGTTTATTCGGGAAGTGTTGAAATAAAAGAGATTTATCCAACGCGCAATACACTAAGTAGCGGTTTCTCCTGTCCATAGATGAAATGGGAGAAATCGCTCTCTTGGTGTAATGTGCAAAATTTTAGTCAGCTAATTGAATGTCTGTAATAAATAGAATGACTACTAGCTATGACTGTTATTCTCAGATGTTGAAATGCTAAGAACCAAATACTTGTGGCCAAGTTGTCACAACGAAAACTACAACTGCTGCGATCGCTAATAACCCTTGAATCAAATTTCCCACCAAAGAGCCGACTACAATTCCTATACCTGCTTTAACCGCCAACCCAAATTCACGTCGGTAAATGTACTCACCAATAATTGCTCCCAAAAGCGGGCCTAGTAAAATTCCTAACAGTGGCCCGCCAAAAGGCAATGTTGGCAATAATCCCAAAAATCCTACCACTAAACCGATAATTGCACCAATTTGCCCCCATTTGCTAGCTCCAGCTTGTCTTGCTCCCACATAGCTAGCTAAAAAATCTACTCCCACACTTAGGAGCAAAACTATAATTGTCACAATTAGAGGAATCTTGATAGCCGCGAAGGAACTACTAACGATTCCCCAGACGATAATTGCAATTAAAATTAAGCTGCTACCGGGTATAGCTGGAACTACAGCACCGATGATACCCACAACCATTACGGTAATTAATAGCCAATAAATAATTTGCATAGATAAATTTCTAAATTTCCGAGCGCCCCTACTTTATATTGTATCTGGGCAAAATGCTAATAAATGCTGAGATTTCACCAACAGCAAATATGATTTTCTAGTTCAATCTGCTAAAATCTCTCTGCGATCGCTCAAGGCTTGTCTTAATAATTGTGGGTTGTAGGAATATACCCCTAGCCACAGGCGCACTGAAAGCACAAGCCATTCGTACTGACTAACTGAACTTCTCAAACACTCCAAAATAAAGCTCAAAACTTATGACGAGAAAAATATTAACTGGACTGAGTTCAGAAGCCTACGAACATCCTTTTGATCGCAAAGCCTTGGCTTCTTTGCAAAATATGCCTGGTGTTTCCTTACTACTCAAGAAAATTAACGAATACGGCATTGATCGCTTACTCAGACTGCAAAGCCTTGGTAGTGAAATCAGAATTTCGCCCCGTAATTTTCCCCAATTACATCAAGCATTTGTAGAAACCTGTGAAATTCTTGATGTTGCTCCCCTTCCTGAACTGTATCTGTTTCAAGGCACAGGACACATTCAAACCTATATTGTTGGGGTGGAAAAACCCCTTGTTGGTATCAATTTAGATGCAATGGAGTGGCTTGGCCCGGATGAGTTACTTTACGTTTTCGGACACGAAATTGCTCGCATCAAGAGTCAGCACATGGTTTATCACCAAATGGCAATTGTGATGCCAACTTTGAAAAATTTGTTAAGCAGTACAACGCTGGGTGTGGGTGGTTTGATAGCTGGTGGTATGGAATTGGGTTTGTATAATTGGCGGATGATGGCTAGGTTCACTGCCGATCGGGCGGCTTTGCTTGCTTGTCAGGATATTGATGTAGCAACTACTACACTGATGAAACTCGCAGGTTTGCCAGATGAGTACTTGACTACTGCTGTAATAGAAGATTTTCTTGTTCAAGCTCGTGAGTTCGCATCCAACAACTTTGATAGCGTAGATAAAGTCACTAAAATATTAAGCTATACAGAGTCTAGCCTTTCTTGGGTAGTTATGAGGGCTGGTGAATTATTAAGATGGGTTGATTCTGGAGCTTATGATAATTTAATTCAACAGACAAATTTAGATACACCAAAAGAACCAGAAGCAAAAGAAGAAAAGACACCAGAAGAAAAGGAAGGGTGGAATTTTTTGACTTCTTGGTGAGTTAATAAGTCGTAATTCGTAATTCGTAATTAACTATAGATAAGAGCAAGTTAATTTGAGTTAATAGTAGGACTTACGTAAATAATATCTAAAACCTTGATTCTATGGTGGGGCAATTCATGAATTGCCCCTACAGTGTGTACTTTTGCGTAAGTCCTAAATAATTACAAATTACGATTTATTCTGACAGATAACTAACCCAAATTTATATTAGTTGGTTGGATCAAGTCGAGCTAAGAGTAACGACTAATTTATCAGCAATTCCGGCAATCCAATTTTCATCTTGTTTGGTATAACTGCGAGGAGCATTCGCTCCCAAAATTAACGCACCTTGGTTGCCAATAGGTTGACAAATTACACCTTGAGTATTCTCTGGTAAATAATCAAATTCAAGCCTACCTGGATATATTTTTAGAGCAACTAGATAAATCGGCTTTTGTTTTTCGAGTACCTGTTTTAAGATTACTCCTGGTACAACTTCAGATTTAGTACCCAAAATACCACGACGCAACAAAACCTTACCTTGGTAATAAACCACAAGCGATCGCGTTACTGTATTAGTCAATAATAAATGAGATGCCCAGGCCAGCTCTGTTTTCACTGCTTCGGTTAAATCTGCTGCCAGTACAAAACCTTCTTCTCCAATTAGTTCTACAATATCAGGCGATCGCGGCTGAACTTGCTGCCAAATTAAACCAGTCAAAATTAACACCGCACTCAAAATTACGCCCACCACATCACCACGTGATTGAGACTGGGTTAATTCCTCTGTCAACAAACGGTTAATCAGCAAAAGTACAGCGCCTAGCCCACCCACCACAATGGGTAGATGCCGCAAAACTCGATTGTCATTTGTCATTTGTCATTTGTCATTGGGAATTGGGCATTGGGAATTGATAATTGGGAATTGGGCATTGGGCATTGGGCATGAAGAAGAGACAAGGTAGACAAGGAAGAGGGGGGAGACAAGGGAGAGACTTATTCAATAATTCCCCCTTGTCCCCCTTGTTCCCCCTGCTCCCCTGCTCTCTGCTCCCTGCCGCCTGCTCCCTGCTCCCTGCTCCTTGCTCCCTGCCCCCTGCCCTTCCTCCCTCATCTCCTCACTCCTCCCCTGGTTCAATAATTCGCTGGAAAAGATAACCAGTACCCCTCGCTGTGAGTATCAATTCTGGGTTACTAGGATCATCTTCTAACTTTGCCCGCAAACGTGATATATGCACATCTACTACGCGGGTATCTACATGACGTTCTGGTGTATAACCCCAAACTTCCTGCAAAATTTCCGAACGAGAAAAAGCTTCTCCAGAGCGACTGACTAACAACTCTAACAAGCTGAACTCCATACCCGTCAATCGAATTCGCTCATCGCCTTTGTAGACTTGTCGCTTATTCGTATCGATTTTAATATTAGCGACATGGATTACCCCAGAACTGGGAATGCCAGAAGCACCATTTTTATCTACCCGTCGCAGCACTGAGCGAATCCGGGCTTCTAGCTCCTTGGGGGAAAATGGTTTAACTACATAGTCATCAGCACCCAATTCTAGCCCGGTGATGCGATCGGCTACATCACCCAAGGCTGTTAGCATAATAATGGGGACATCTGATTCTTTTCGTAATTCTTGACATACACCATAGCCGTCTAGCTTTGGCATCATTACATCTAAAACTAC
Organism: Nostoc sp. TCL240-02; assembly: GCF_013343235.1. GTDB lineage: Bacteria > Cyanobacteriota > Cyanobacteriia > Cyanobacteriales > Nostocaceae > Nostoc. The sequence continues at coordinate 545,589 of NZ_CP040094.1, forward strand.
CAGGTCAGGCTCAGTTTTGCGAAAAGTTTCCAAAGCTTCTTCCCCGTCGCCAGCCGTCACTACATCGTAGCCAATCATGGAAAGGCGCGTTTCCAAAATCCGGCGAATGCTGGCTTCGTCGTCTACCACCAAGATTTTTTCTTTATGGCTTTCCAAGTTTCTCTAGGCTCCTTAACTAAAAATTTACATGATTAATTTTTAATACCATAATATTAAGATATCATTCCATCAATTGATTTGGAAAAAGCTCTAAATACTACTATTATTGGTTTTTAGTTTTTTTCAAGAATTAAGTAAATATTAAGATTATTTAATAAGATTTAAGAATGGCAAAGCCAAAAACCTTTTTCACTTGTAATGAATGTGGAGCAGAATCGCCCCAGTGGTTTGGTAAGTGTCCAGCTTGCGGTACTTACAACTCTCTAGAAGAACAAATTTCTATTCAATCCTCAGTAGATGTACCCAGTCGAGGGGGGGTAAGTAGTTGGCAATCGGCTCAAAGCAATGGCAAATCTCACTCTAAACCAGCTAAAGCCCGTGCCTCTTTGACATTCGATCAAATTACCGATCGCCAAATCGCTCGCTGGGAGTCTGGTTATGGAGAATTAGATCGAGTGCTTGGAGGTGGGGTTGTCCCTGGATCTATGGTGCTGATTGGTGGCGATCCAGGTATTGGTAAATCGACTTTATTGTTGCAAGTATCTAATCAATTAGCACAGAAATACCGCATCCTTTACGTAACTGGCGAAGAATCGGGACAGCAGGTAAAATTACGAGCTTCTCGTTTGGGAGTATCAAAACCCCTAAGTGTGGTTAATGAGGGGAAGCTTGAAGTAATCGTAGATCCGACACTACCCATAGAAGTAGTAGATTCTACACTACCCATAGACCCTGACAGTATAGGTGCAGATTTATATGTACTGCCAGAAACAGATTTAGAAGAAATTTTACGGGAAATAGATTCTCTAAAACCAAATGTGGCGGTGATTGATAGTATCCAAACGGTGTTTTTTCCGGCGCTGACTTCTGCACCAGGTTCAGTGGCTCAGGTACGGGAATGTACAGCAGCACTGATGAAGGTGGCAAAGCACGAAGATGTTACCATGCTGATTGTGGGACACGTGACTAAAGAAGGAGCGATCGCCGGGCCAAAAGTTTTAGAACATTTAGTAGATACGGTGTTGTATTTTGAAGGCGATCGCTTTGCCTCCCATCGATTATTACGCACAGTCAAAAACCGCTTCGGCGCAACTCACGAAATCGGCATCTTTGAAATGGTGACAGATGGATTGCGAGAAGTCTCTAATCCCTCAGAGCTATTTTTAGGCAACCGTGACGATCCGGCTCCCGGTACTGCCATTGTGGTTGCTTGCGAAGGTACTCGCCCCATCGTTGTAGAATTGCAAGCTTTAGTAAGTCCCACCAGTTACCCTTCCCCTCGACGTGCTGGAACTGGCGTAGACTACAACCGCCTAGTACAAATTCTCGCCGTCTTAGAAAAACGGGTGGGAATTCCCATGTCCAAGTTAGATTCTTACGTTGCTTCTGCGGGTGGGTTGAATGTGGAAGAACCGGCGGTAGATTTAGGAATAGCGATCGCAATTGTAGCTAGTTTCCGCGATCGCATCGTCGATCCCGGTACAGTCTTAATCGGTGAAGTTGGGCTAGGTGGACAAGTGCGATCGGTTTCCCAAATGGAACTGCGGTTGAAAGAAGCTGCTAAGTTGGGATTTAAAAGAGCGATCGTGCCAAAAGGAACAAAATTCCCCGACTTAAATATTGAGATATTACCAGTCTCTAAAGTAATAGATGCAATTATCGCCGCCATACCGCATCAAGAATTGACAGCCGACGATTTAGAACCAGACGAAGATGAGTAACTATTGGGGACTGGTGACTGGGTACTGGGTACTGGGTACTGGGTACTGGGTACTGGGTACTGGGTACTGGGAAATTGTTCCAAAATTTGGGAAGGGTCAAAGCAAATTTCATAATTTTTACGAGTGAAAACCGCGCTGGAAAGTGGTTACGGTGGTGGGATGAACAAGGAAACCTTTTACCTTGGGGAATAGAATTAGCCCAACAGGAACTGCATCACGGCTTCCCTGTCTGTGGAGAAAAGTTTTGCACTGACTTTATTATCTGCCATTTTTCATACACCTTTAATGGTACTAAAGTTCAGTATTCCCCAAGTAATTTAGAAAGTAATAGTTATTTCTAAGCAATTAAGAAAATTTTTATACCTTTAAATAAGTGATATCTCGCTAATTACCAACCTTGAGCAAGTTTCACGATTAGAGTCCAGTGGCATTTGACCCAAGGAAGCCGAACATTTAGAGATAATAGTAGCAGAGGTAATCTCAAAATCTAGCGTTAGCAGAGCGGTACGCTAGCACTTCACAGCTAGTTGTGGAATAACATTATTACTTCTATGGCAATCCTATTTGATTGCGTGAAAAAACTCAGTACACATCTATTCGCTTCTGTTCCCTATTCCCTATTCCCTATTTCCTCTTAGAAGCTGTAAATTTAGCATAATAAGTACGGTAGAGCCATAAAAGTAATAGCCGAAAAATATCAAACCCTATTTTTACTATGACTTCTTCTCCCCATTACATCCTTCAATCTGACCCGCCGCTTCCTCCTTGGGAAACTCTACCAACGATGTATGATTTACCAAGTGACAACCCAGAGGAACCAGGTTTGCCAGACGGTTTTCACTTTTTACAACCCTTACTTTTATATTTAACTTTTCAGCCCATTAACTGGAATCCCGAACTAGTTTACAGTGCGGCTGACCTTAATCTCTACTATGATTTACAGCATCCTTTGTGGTATGAGCGCCCAGATTGGTTTGGCGTGGTAGGCATAGGAAAGTTATACAAAGGGCAAGACTTACGGTTAAGTTATGTAAGTTGGCAAGAACCAGCAAATCCCTTTGTGTTTGTTGAGTTATTATCTCCAGGTACGGAAGACGAAGATTTAGGCACAAGAAGAGAAAGTGCAGCAGATAAACATCCTAGCAAATGGGAAGTTTATGAGCGTATTTTGCGGATTCCCTACTATGTTGTTTTTAGTCGCTACACTAATGAACTTCGTACTTTTCAGTTAGTCGGCGGTCACTATGAACCGATGAACTTAACCCAAGGGCGCTTATAGCGGTTATCAGTCTTGTGAGGTACAGTAGCAGCAGTGAGTAAACCAACCCAGCAAATTCTCTATTGTCACTTCTGCGAATGCCGTATCTAATGCCTGGAGTAAATCAGGGTATGTCCTTGCACCGATGCGACGGAGAATGTTCTTAATCTTGGACCAACAATTCTCAATCGGTGAAAAATCGGGAGAATAGGGGGGGAGATAAATGAGATGAGCGCCAGCAGCGATGAGCAAAGCTTCAAGTTCATCACTTTTATGGATTGAGCAGTTATCCATGATCACCACTGCACCAGGCCAAAGTTTGGGTACGAGCTTTTGGGCGATGAAGGCATCAAAAGTCAAAGCATCGATAGAACCTAAGCCACTCCATTGGGTGAGCAGTCCTTTCAAGCTAATTGCACCAATTACCGAGACATTTTTCCCTTTGCGGTTGGGCTTTTGAGCATAGGCCTGAAGGCCAGGCAAGGCGCGGGCACATTTGCGGATGAAGGACAGATTAACTCCCGATTCATCTAAGAAAATCAGCTCTTCGACGGGTATCCCCCTCAAGAGTTTCCAGTACTCAAATCGGGCTAGTTGGACTTCATCACTACCTTTTTTGTGAGGTGGAGACTTTTTTTTGAGGTTGAGGTGAAGTTTCCAGCGAACCATCCGATTCACCGTAGCTACCCCAATTAAGACCTCTGTTTTCTCGTAAAGTCGTTCCCGCAATTCGCTTAACGTCGCATCGGGCTGTGCTATGACGAGTTGGCGCAGGATTTCTAACTGTTCAGCATTCAACTTTGTTGCTGTCTGCTCAGTCCGCACCTTGGGGCCTATCATCCCCAATTCTCGATGGCGTTTGAGTAAATTTTGCACAAAACTTAAGGTGACACCAAAGTTTTTAGCCAGTTTTCGTTGGGAAATGTCACCGCAGGCATAAGCATCAACTATTTTTTGACGCAAGTCGAGAGAGTAGGCTTTCATCACCACCAATTATCAGTAGAATTGCTCTCTCCTACTGTACTGAAGTAGACTGATAACCGCTATACTAATGCCAGAGATAAATTTAAGTTTAGGCTTATGGCAAGGTTCATTTCAAGATATTGAAAGGTTTTGGTTAAGGTGGTTCACCTTGGCGGGAGAATTAATTCCTGCACCCACAGAGGAAGCTGCTGCTGCAACTGAACGAGCTATCATTGCAGAACAAGAAGCTGCCCAAACTAAACGAAAAGTGGAACAATTAGCAGAACGTTTGCGTCAATTAGGCGTGAATCCTAATGAACTAGATGAATTACTGTAGCTTCAGGAGTCTTTTTTTCTATGGAGGATAATTTTCTGGTTTTGAGGAATTACATATACTGGAAACTTTGATAGTCGATGCCGAAGTAGCTATCAAATAACAAGACTGGTTCGTATAAAGATTAATTTTTGAGAGCGATCGCATATTCAACACTTGAAATACATATAATATTTTCTTTGGAGAAGTCTATAGCAACTTTAGTTTTTTCTCAAAAACCATAATGTCACGCTATATCCTTACTGTTCCAAAACTCAATCCTAATTGAGTTGCTGGGGATGAGATATGGTTCAGCTACAACTCCAAAAGATGATAACCTAAACATTCGCAGATATTACCGCAGACACTGATTATATCCCAGATACTAAAACACGTAAGTATAAGTAGTATAATCAAGCTACTCATGTAAAAATTGTCTATTTGGTTACACAAGACTGTTAAAAGATTGTAGAAAAGTGTATTTCCTTGTGTTGATAGTGGTGCTAACCTCAATTTTAAGGATGTTATCAGCCCTTATCTGCTAGAGTTTCTGACTTTCAGCAAACTAGATAATTTATCAACAATAAAATCGCTAGGAGTGCGATGAGATGTCACAGTCCCATACCATAAGACCAGAAATAGCTGCTGGAACTCTAATTGATAACCGCTATATTATCCAAAAACTTCTGGGACAGGGAGGATTGGGGCGAACTTACTTGGCATTTGACACTCGGCGGTTTAATGAAGCTTGTGTCCTCAAAGAGTTTGCACCCATTGGCACAGGGGAAAGTGGGCTGGAACAATATCGCAACTTATTTAAAAGAGAAGCAAAAATCCTTCATCAATTACAACATCCTCAAATCCCCAAGTTTTTAGCTTGCTTTGAAGGAGATGGTCGGTTATTCCTAGTACAAGAGTATGTCGACGGCAAAACATATTCTAGGCTGTTGGGAGAACTTCAACGTCAAGGAAGAAACTTTTCTGAAGACGAAGTTATCCAGTGGCTAAAAAATCTATTACCTGTTTTGGAATATGTCCATCAGCACAACATCATCCATCGAGATATTTCTCCTGATAACATCATGTTACCTGATGGCAAGGATCTGCCAGTGCTGATTGATTTCGGTGTTGGGAAGCAAATTGCTGACATGAACGAGGGGAGAAGTTCTAACCACCAAGTAACATTTGTTGGCAAAATGTCTCTTGTAGGCAAAGTGGGTTATGCACCTCGCGAACAGATTAGCTTAGGTTTATGCTCAGCTTCTAGTGACCTTTACGCCTTGGGAGTAACAGCTATTGTACTACTCACAGGTAGAGATCCATCTTTACTAATGGATCAGTACTCACTTGAATGGAACTGGCGTTATTATACTTACGTTAGTGATGAGTTCGCTCAAGTACTTGATTGTATGTTGGCAGATAGACCCAACAAGCGATATCAAACAGCCAGGGAAGTTATCAAAGATTTAGAGCGAATTGGAGAACCAGAACTAGCAATATTTCCTCCAGTCATCCTTGATGATTTGCCTGCTACGGTATTTAATCCTGAATTTCAGGCTATGTCGGCAATATCGCAGTCATACAACCAACCTGGAGAAACAACTTTTAGTTCACCTAGTTTACCTGCTAATGTACAAAGTGGGCAAATTGAACAACAACAACCTTCACTCCAACCAGGATTTATTAAACATTGTCAACAAGAATTAGCCTACCACATCGGACCAATGGCAAATATGATTATAGAAGAAATATTAGATGAGAATCCTTACATTTTACCTGATCAATTTGTTGAACTTATAGCCAACCAAATTCCTAACTTTCAAGCAGCTTTTGAATTCAAAAAAAGCTTATTTTCATAGATATTATAGACTACTCTGGCAATCCGATTTGATTTCTGTTCGCGTAGCACGGCGTAGCCATAATTATTTGCGTAGCAAGGCAATAGGCAATCTTGCTACAGTCAAAAAGCCTCTCTCAGACATACTAAATTTTTTCAAAAATCAAATATGAGTCCTATATCAATTTAGAAATAAGTTAGAATAGTTCAACTATTTCTATGAAAATTAATTACGTTAGCGTAGCGCTTACTCTTACAGAGAAGCAAGGTAAGCGCAGCATCTCGAAGAGAGAGCGTCATTACTAATTATTTTAATCTCCTGTACCCCCCTGAGTGCGTTTGATTCTTTTCATTGCCATTTCTAAACTTAACTGCATCCGTTTAAAGGCTTTAGCTAAATTACCGATTTCATCATTAGACATCTGCTCGAATTCAACTTCCATGTGTCCTGTACTAACTTCTTCCGCGATGCGAGTCATGCGTTTGAGTGGCACAACAACCTGTCGATTCAAGAACAAGTTAACTAACAGGATAGTCGCTATAAATATAGTTGATACAATTAAGATAATTAGTAAAGAAGACTGATTTGCTTTGCTGATTACATTCTTTGCCGGTACTGATATAATTTGAGCGCCGACAATCTCATTCAGCTTCCACCCAAATCCATTAGCTGTGCCATAAAGAGTAATCATACTTTGAGGGGCAGCCTCCGGTACGCTATGACACTTCAGACAGCTTTCTTCAGAAACTTTTAAGGGACGAGCAATATAAAAGATATCCCCACTAGGAATTGAGCGAAATCCACTCACTTCTTTAAGATCCGATTTATTTCTAAACCTTTCTACAATTTCCGTCTCAAAACCGTCAGCCTTATCCCGCAGATTTGTGGGATTGAGAGTTGCTTCTTTATAAAAGAAATCACGATATTCTGGTGTTTTCCGTAAAATCTCAAATACCTCCCGTGCTGAGTATCCAGGTACGGTTTGCGGCAAAAACTCAGTAGCCAATTTATCAACTAGCTCTGGATTCACTTGAGTACTGGTGTACTTACGAACAGAACTCATTGTTTGAATGAGGATGAGACCGGTAGAGCTAATATCTTGTTTAGCATTCTCCCTAAGCAAAGAAGAAAGAGCAAATCCACTCAAGCTCAAACCGAATGTCAGAATTACCAGTAGCAGAATTGTAAACTTTTGTTTCAGATTCAGATTCTTTAGCATAATTACAGATTACCTACAAGTCAAATTATTATGAACAAATATGGCGAAAGTCATCGTTTACTCTAACATGAGCAATCAACTCTCATATTTTGATCTAAAGGCAAAGTTTCGCTAAAGCTATTAGGGTATACACAACTTTATACTATTAGTAATTATCGAGGTTAATGAAAATGTTCTCTAAGTAGCTAACTTCCAAAAATCTACAACAGCGATTCAAATGGAATTCCCAAAAATTCGTGTTGGCTGTTTTGATACCGTGCCAAAATAAATACCAGCAATTGTCAAATATTACTAATGGTGTGGAATGCAGGAAAGTCTTTATTCGGGGGACGCTACATTATCGAAAGCCAACTAGGTGAAGGCGGAATTGGCATTACTTATCTTGCCAGAAATCAACGGAATCAACTGCGAGTGATTAAAACCCTTAAAGAAGAAATCCTGAACCACCCCGCCTGGATACTCCACCGAAACAAGTTACGGCAAGACTTCCGTGATGAAGCAGTTAGGCTGGCTGTGTGTCACCATCCCCATATAGTAGAAATAGAAACCATCTTCGATGATGGGAATTTGCCCTGCATGGTGATGGAATACATCGAAGGCGAAGACTTAGGACAGTATTTAAAACGGGTTGGAGTGCTATCAGAAGCAGAAGCGCTGCTCTACATCAGACAAATTGGCGACGCTTTGACACTAATCCATTCTAAAGGATTGCTGCATCGGGATCTCAAACCACGCAACATTATGATCCGCATTGATAAATCTGAAGCAGTGCTCATAGACTTTGGCATCGCTAGAGAATTTATTCCTAATGTAATTCAAAGACATACGGTGTATCGCACTCCTGGTTTTGCCCCACCTGAGCAGTATGAATCAGAAGCGCCACGAGGAGAATACATTGATATCTATGCTTTAGCTGCTACTCTGTATAATTTGCTTACCGGAGTGATACCGACAAGTGCAGATGATAGACGGCACAATATTAATTTAGAACCACCACAATATTTTAATCCCAACATCAGCAATAGGGTAAATCAAGCTATTATGTGCGGCATGGATTTGGAGTCAACCTATCGTCCCCAATCTGTGCAGGAGTGGTTGGATTTATTGGGCCCTGAAAACGAGAAAAAGATAGCACCAGCAACATCCACCTTAGTGATAACGCCCAGAGTAAAATTACCTCCACCTGTTGCATTAGACCAGCAAAACTGGCAATGTGTACAGACCCTCAGAGGTCATTCTAGTATGGTTCATGCGATCGCTATTAGTCCAGATGGGCAATTGATTGCTAGTGGCAGTAATGACCATACTATTAAACTTTGGCAACTGAGTACTGGCAAGCTAGTGCGTCAAATGGGTCGTTGGTCTTCTGGTCATTCTAGTATGGTTAATTCCGTTGCCTTTAGCCCAATCTCAGCAAAGCTTTCTTATCAAGGAGAGTCAGATAAATCTGCCGGAATCGCAGATTTGAATTGGGGAATCTTGGCTAGCGGTAGTTGGGATAATACAATCAAATTGTGGGATGTAAACACAGGAAAAGAAATTCGCACTCTCACTGGTCACACTAACTGGGTGAATTCTGTTGCCTTTAGTCCAGATGGCAAGTTTCTTGTTAGTGGCAGTGCTGACTGCACTATTAAACTATGGCAAGTAAACACTGGTATAGAAATTCAAACTCTCACAGGTCATTCCGACTCAGTTTCATCAATTGCTTATTCTCCGAGAACAGCTACAACGACAAATAGCCAGGATAGACAGCTTGTCGCTAGTGGCAGTAATGACTACACAATCAAACTGTGGCAAGTATACACAGGCAGAAACATCTACACATTTACAGGTCATTCCTTTTTCATAAACTGTATCGCCTTCAGCCACGATGCAGAAATGATTGCTAGTGGCAGTGGTGACAACACAATTAAATTGTGGCATGTAAACACAGGCAGAGAAATTCGCACTCTCATTGGTCATTCTGATTCAGTTTGGTCAGTTGCCTTTAGCCAAGATAGGCAATTTCTCGCTAGTGGCAGTTGGGACAACACTATCAAACTGTGGCATTTACAAAGTGGTAGAGAAATCAGCACACTTACAGGACATTCCAGCTATGTTCGATGTGTCACCTTCAGTCCTGATGGTCAAACCCTAGTGAGCGGTAGTGATGACGATACTATCAAGATTTGGCGACGGGGGAGATGAAGAAGTAAGGGAACGGAGAGCAAAATCTACCTTATCCGCCTCCACATCTTCTAGCCCTACGATAGAAATGCGATCGCCCCAAATTTGTGACAATAATCACGGCAACCGTGATTATTGAACAATAAATAATTTTATGGGCTTTGGTATTGGTGATTTATTTTGGATTTTCCTGCTTCTAACTTCCTTACAACCCCTTTGGCAAAAACGTCAAATAGAATATCGCCGCTTGCGTGCTTTACAAGAATTTCAACAAGAACGCAAAAGTCGGGTAATTTTGTTAATTCACCGCCAAGAGTCTATTAGCTTTCTGGGAATTCCCATATCTCGCTACATTACTATCGAAGACTCAGAACAAATCTTACGAGCTATTCGCCTCACACCCCCAGATGTGCCAATTGACTTAATTTTGCACACTCCTGGCGGTTTGGTTTTGGCAACAGAACAAATCGCCAGAGCATTAATTCGCCACCAGGCAAAAGTCACAGTCTTTGTCCCGCACTATGCCATGAGTGGCGGTACAATGCTTGCCCTGGCCTCTGATGAAATTATTATGGATGCTAACGCTGTCTTGGGGCCAGTTGATCCCCAATTGGGCAATTACCCCGCAGCAAGTATTCTACAAGTGATTGAAGATAAACCCATCAGTGAGATTGACGATCAAACTTTAATTATGGCCGACCTCTCACGCAAAGCAATTGGGCAGGTACAGAGGTTTGTAAGAACTTTGCTTAAAGACAGTATACCCAAACAAAAAGTTTTGCCAGAAAATATCGAATCGATTATCGAAGCCTTAACAACCGGGCGCGTCACCCACGATTATCCCATAATTATTGAAGAAGCAACAGAAATGGGGCTGCCCGTAACTGTCGGACTGCCCCATTCTATTTATGATCTTATGGACTTGTACCCACAGGCGCAAGGAGGGCGACCCAGCGTGCAGTACATTCCTATGCCTTACAATGACGGTCGTCCAATTCTACCTATACCCAAGGGTAGACCCTTAGAAGAACCAAATCAGATGACTTGAGGGTCTTTGGGTAGGGGTTTTTGTGGAGACTAGGGTGTAGATGTTGGCGTAGCTGTCGGTGTAGCCGTTGGCGTAGCTGTTGGCGTAGCTGTTGGCGTAGCTGTTGGCGTAGCTGTCGGTGTAGCTGTTGGTGTAGCTGTTGGTGTAGCTGTTGGTTTAGCTGTTGGTTTAGCTGTTGGTTTAGCTGTTGGTTTAGCTGTTGGCGTAGCTGTTGGTTTAGCCGTTGGTTTCGTTGTTGGTTTAGCTGTTGGCTGACTCAAGACTGTCTTTGCTTCTTCATTCAGCTTTTGGCGGAGTGCTAAATTAGCAATTCCAGTTTCTTGCAACTGATGTTTCTTTTGATACTCCTTCACTACTTCTTCCGTGCGGGAACCGTAAAAATGATCGCGCGGTAGGGGAGGATTAGGCTTGACTACTGCATTCAAATTTGTGTGCAGAATTTGAACAATGTTAGCAGCAAAATCTTGGGTTTTTGGCCCTGCTATCCCATCAACTGGTTTTAGCTTATAACCTGTCTGAAATTCACGAATTGCCTTTTTGGTTTCCTCATCTGTCAAAGGACCATTTGTTACCTTGACGTTATAGCCTAGACCTCGCAACACAGAACGGAATTGCTGGGGCGTATAGCTACGTTGAGGTGCTGCGAAACCTGTGTCTGCTATTACCACACTAGCGCTTATCAGGCAAGTAACAGCAAAAGTCGCGCTTGATTTTCCAAAACCACACCACATATTTAAAACTCCTTTGGATTAAATCAGCAGGATTATAAATGTTAACAGCTGCATTTTAAGTTTGTTTAATAACTTTTTTCGCGATTTTTTAATGATTTTTGAATAATTTTTGAATAATTTTTGCCGAAGTTAACAAGGTGTATAAAAAATAATTCATGTCATCCATCAAAAGACATATCTTGTATTGGCAGAGATGCAGAGGTTATTATTTGAAGCGAATACACGCTTTGAACACTCAATTGCGATATTGATGCATTTATGTGGATCGGTGTCAACTTAAGCCCTTTGTCTCTAAGCATTTTTTAACCTTAAGTTGACATAAATACATATACATACATTTATACTGAGGTCTACTCAACTGCAAATTGCTGTATTTGGTTGGAAAGAAACGAAAATTAATAAATGGAAGAGCTGATATTCTAAATATCCAAAAAATGTATAATATGCAACAAAAAAAGAAAGATATAAAGTCTTCTAAGCAGAAAAATCTTTGGTTTGAAAGATTTATGGCAATTACTGCCACTGTAAATTTAGGTTTAGTTTTGTTTAATTTAAGTTACGTACCTTGGCGAGATTTTTACTTGCGGAAGTTTCCGCAAGTTATTCAGATTTATGACCCAATAAAAGGTATTGAACCCCACCGAGACACAAAAAGTTATCTAGAAACAGTAGACGCATTAGAAGAACAAGTCAGCCAAACAGGATTAGAGTCTTCTGAGGTAAAAAGCAGACTAGAGCAAGTAAAGCGTCTTAGCAACGAGATGATTGACAGTAACCCCTTTGCTGGAGTTAATAAAAGTGGGACTTTGGAAAAAATCAAAAAGCGGATGCGATCGCACATCGGTAACGAATCTGCAAAACAGTCCTTTGCCATTTTTTGGAGTCAGCCTTACCTCTTGCAAAATGGCTGGATTAAAGAAATTAATTTTTTTAACGAGAGCATTCGCCCTTTGATTGCCACTAACTACTACCGCCAAATCGGTGAAAGTGGCGAATTTGTGGATAATTTTTGGATTATTGACTTACCCTTCGTGATTTTATTTGGCGTAGAATTACTGGGGCGTACCTTCTTAATCAAACGCCGACATCTTGGTTTAAGCTGGTTTGAAGCAATATTGTGGCGTTGGTACGACGTATTTTTAGTCCTACCATTTTGGCGTTGGTTGCGAATCTTACCTGTATTAGTCCGCCTCGATCAAGCGCATTTATTGAATCTCCATCCAGTGCGAAAGCAAATTCATCAGGGGATTGTCGCCAATTTTGCTGAAGAACTCACAGAAGTAGTAGTAGTAAGGGTAATTAACCAGGTTCAGGGTTCAATTCAACGGGGTGAGTTAACGCATTGGCTCTCACAACAAGAAAATTTACGTCCCTACATAGATATTAATAATGTCAATGAAGTCGAAGCGATCGCAGGTCTTTTGGTAAAAACAATTGTTTACCAAGTCTTACCTGATATTCAACCTGCGATCGTCGCCATTTTGCGCCACAACATCGAAACCGTCTTCCATCAAGTCCCCGTCTACCGCAACCTCCAGAATCTTCCTGGTGTGGGAAAAGCTCAAACTCAGTTAAGCGAACAACTGGCAACGCAAATCACAACTAATCTTTACAAAACTTTAGTTAGCGCTGTTGAAGACCCTGTTGGCGCAAAACTCACCAGTCAACTTGTAGAAAAGTTTAGCGAAGCTTTGGGATCTGAAATGAAGGAAAAACACGTACTTTCCGAAATTCAGAGTTTACTTTTTGACTTCTTAGAGGAAATCAAAATCAACTACGTCCAGCGTTTATCCCAAGAAGACATAGACCAAATTATCGAGCAAACCAGGCAGCTACGCACACAAGCATCAGTTCCAACAGTCGTTGATAAAAGCACCACTTCCCCAAAAATACGCGAAGGGTAGAGAAGCTGGGAGGCAGGGGAGCAGGGGGCAGAGGAGCAGAGGAGAAATTACAGTAAGTCTTACCCCAATGCCCTATACCCAATTCCCAATGCCCTATACCCAATGCCTATACTCGACTCTCCATTAAATGCGCTAAACTCGAATGAGGGCGAACCATCATTGATTCGTCACAAGACTTCTTGGAAGATATACCTATCGCAGGAAGTGGGTCAGTGCCCACTTTTTTTATTGAATTCTCTCATGGCTCATCCTTTAGTTCCACAAATTATTGATTTGGCGACACCAGTAGCAGAAGAACTGGGATTGGAAGTGGTTGGCGTGGTCTTTCACACTCACCAAAGTCCACCAGTGTTGCGGGTAGACATTCGCAATCCTCAGCAAGACACCGGATTGAATGATTGTGAGAGGATGAGCCGTGCTTTAGAAGCCTCCTTAGATGCTGCGGAAATCGTTCCAGATACATACGTCTTGGAAGTGTCTAGTCCTGGTATTTCGCGGCAACTGGTAACAGACAGGGAGTTTATTTCCTTTAAAGGATTTCCTGTCATTATTTCCACAACGCTTCCCTACGACGGACAACAAGAGTGGATTGGTCAGTTGATTCGCCGGGATGAGACAACACTTTACTTAAACCAAAAAGGTCGTGTAGTCGAAATTCCCCGCTCCCTAATTACTAAGGTGCAGCTAGACGAGCGCCGATAAACAAAGGGCTAGGGCTTAGGAGTTACAGACTAGAGGAGCTTGGCTAGAGGCTAGAGGTTAGGAGCTAAAGGCTAGAGGTTATGGACTAAGAGCTAGAGGTTAGGGATTAGTGAAAAACTATTCTCTGATCCCTGGCTCTAATGCGTAGTTTTCAGTCCCCAGTCCCCATTCCCCATTCTCCAGTCCCCAGTCCCCAGTCCCTGATTTTTAAAGGAGATTGCTTATGTCAATGGTTACTTTACCTGGATTAAAAGAATTAATTGAAAGTATAAGTCGTGAGCGGAATTTACCCCGTCTTGCAGTTCAATCAGCTATTAGAGAAGCACTACTCAAAGGCTACGAACGTTATCGTCGCGCCCAAAATTTAGAGCGAAAACAGTTTGACGAAGATTATTTTGAAAATTTTGAAGTAGAACTCGATATTGACGAAGAGGGATTTCGCGTTCTTTCCACCAAAACCATCGTTGAAGAAGTAAATAACACAGACCATCAGATTTCTCTAGACGAAGTTCAACAAGTAGCTCCCGAAGCGCAGTTAGGAGACTCTGTTGTACTAGATGTGACTCCCGACCAAGGAGAATTTGGTCGGATGGCGGCAATGCAAACTAAGCAAGTATTGGCGCAAAAATTACGGGATCAACAGCGCCAAATGGTGCAAGAAGAGTTCCAAGATTTAGAAGGAACTGTTTTGCAAGCAAGAGTCCTACGGTTTGAGCGGCAATCTGTGGTTTTGGCAGTTAGCAGTGGCTTTGGTCAGCCAGAAGTAGAAGCCGAATTACCGAAGCGGGAACAGTTGCCTAACGATAATTATCGGGCAAATGCCACCTTCAAGGTATATCTCAAAAAAGTCTCCCAAGGTCAGCAACGAGGTCCACAGTTGCTGGTATCTCGTGCTGATGCGGGTTTAGTGGTTTATCTGTTTGCCAACGAAGTCCCAGAAATCGAAGATGAAGTGGTACGGATTGTTGCCGTAGCAAGGGAGGCAAACCCCCCCTCCCGTTATGTTGGTCCCCGGACTAAAATAGCAGTAGATACGCTCGATCGCGATGTAGACCCAGTTGGTGCTTGTATCGGAGCCAGGGGATCGCGAATTCAAGTGGTAGTCAATGAATTACGCGGTGAAAAAATAGATGTAATTCGCTGGTCGCCAGACCCAGCAACGTACATCGCTAATGCTTTAAGTCCAGCACGGGTAGATGAAGTACGCCTCATGGACCCTGAATCTCGGCAAACTCACGTACTTGTGGCTGAAGATCAACTAAGTTTAGCTATTGGGAAAGAAGGACAAAACGTCCGTTTGGCAGCCCGCCTGACTGGTTGGAAAATAGATATCAAAGACAAAGCTAAATACGACTATGCCGGAGAGGATGAGAAATTTACCGCCGTCAGAGCAAAATATCAGACAGAGGAAGATGAGCTTGAATTCGACGAAGAATTAGAAGATGAAAATCAGGACGAATTAGAAGAGGAGGATAGTTTTGACAATAACGATGACGAATAATTGATTAACCTTGTAAAGTTTTGATAATGTTGGTTGTAGTCCGAGTCTTAAAGATTATTTCCTGAAAGACATCTTGGTATAAGTAAAAAATAGTAATAAAAAACTTATTTTTACACCCAGAATGCTGGACTGAGATCGCAGAAAACTGATGAAACCAAATTATCGGCGCTGTATTAGTTGCCGGAAAGTAGGCTCAAAAGATGAGTTTTGGCGGATTGTCCGCGTCTTTCCATCGGGAAAGGTACAATTAGATCGGGGCATGGGGCGTTCTGCCTATATTTGTCCGCAAACGAGTTGCTTACAAGCGGCTCAAAAAAAAAATCGACTAGGGCGATCGCTACATGCATCAGTGCCAGAAACACTGTACCAAAGCTTGTCGCAACGTCTAGCCAGCAGCAATACCCAAAACCAAATTTAATCGGAATAACTTTGTGACATCATCACCAGAGGAATTGTGCCAAAGCCGAAGTCGTGCTTTCATCACACCCTCTGTTGATCATTAAGGTTAGTGCCAAAATAGTAAATGGGTGTAAAAGGCATTCGACTCTCCAATAATTTAAGGGGGGCGAGGCAACACTCCCAGAACAAGATGTAATCAATTGTGTTGTGGAAGATTCAGAATCAACAAAACAAGAAACTACAAAATGGCAACCTGGTAGCGCTCAGGCGCAGTTCGGCATCAAGGATTCCTATAAAAATCTTTTATTTAAAAAATTTTTATGGGTGTCCCTCAACCATCATTCCTGGTGGGGATGCCATTATTAAACCGAAACATCTCTCTTTCCTGATTGGAGGCACCGGCAAAAACTAAACGGCGGTCTAAAAACAGTAATCCAAGGATGGAGATGTCGCAAACCAGGCAACCATCCGCTAAAACTGTAAATTAAAGGGGAAGAGTGGATGACCAACGGCAAAGTTAGAATCTATGAATTATCAAAGGAATTGAATTTGGATAACAAAGAGCTACTAGCAATTTGCGACCAGCTCAGTATCGCGGTCAAAAGTCATAGCAGCACGATTTCAGAATCCGAGGCAGAAAACATCCGCACGGCAGCAGAAAAGCTCGCAGCTACGAATGTTTCAGCCAAAAAGGAACTAGGTACAACCAGCCATAAGCCAAATTCACCACCAAACGGCGGACGTAACCGACCTGCTGCACCCCACAAACAGCAAATTTTGGAAATACGCAAACCCAAAATATTGAGAAATACTACCTCCAACGCCCCAGAGGCGTCAGTTGCCAACAATACCCAAGCTGCCTTGTCTGAAGCTAATTCTCCCTCACCTCCACGGCCTTTTGCTACACCAGCCTCACCCATGAAGCCGACGGCACCAACTCGACCTGTGCCTCGGACTCAATCTGAGACTCAAGAGCAACCTTCTGTCACCGATTTGGAACAAACACCTAATCCAAGTCAGACACCGGAAAAAGTAGCATCCCAAAAACCGGACAAAGTAGTTCCACCAAGACCGAAATCGGAAAAACCTCAAAAACCGCAATTAGTTGCCCCTCCGGCAAGACCGGCGGCAGAAGTAGCCCAAGCAGAAATAGCCCAAGTGTTAGATGAGCCGGTATCTCAAGCAGATAAACCGATTCTCAAACGCGACCAACGGCTACGACCAGTTGAAGGCGATCGCGAACAAATTAAACCCAGAATTGCTAAACTGCCAACTGACCAGTCTCCACAATCTGCGCCACAAAGACAGGCCAGGCCTACCCCTGCACCCACCAGACCAGAGCAGAGAGGCAATCGACCATCTGCACCATCACAACTAGGAGAGGGGCAAAGACCCAGACCAGCGCGTCCTGGTGAATCTGTAGCAGCCGCAATGCCGATCGCTACTCCACCCAGACAAATGTCAGGAATAGCGGGCAAATCTCAAGGATTGGGTGATGAGCCAGTCACACCCGATCTGCTCGACTTGAAACGCCCAAGTCCACCTCGCCCAACCAAAGGCGGCAAAAAGTGGGTAGAAGAGGAAATAATTGACGAAGTTAAAGAGAAGGCAAAAGCTGGCGTAAAAGGCAAGCGGATCAAGCCGATACTGGACGATGAATTTGAAGAAGATTTGCTGGATGATGACGACATCGACTCACCAGCTACCGTCCAAGTCAGCCTTTCCATCGCCCGTCCTCCCAAACCAAAAGCGACTCGACCTGTACAGATGCCAGGCGCAACACTTGCTAGTGCCCCAACTGCTAGAGGAAGTAGAAAACCTGGTTCTAAATCTGGTTCTAGCCGTGACCATCACAATAACCGTCGCCAGCAAGAAGTCGATACAAAGCGTGATCGTCCCGAAAAAGTGACGATCACAGGCCCCCTGACTGTGCAAGAACTGTCTGACGTTTTAGCTGTTCCTGATACAGAGATTGTGAAAATCTTGTTCCTCAAAGGGATGGCCGTGAGTATCACCCAAAATCTGGATATTCCCACAATTACCCTAGTAGGAAAAGAATTAGAAATAGAAGTCGAAACCGTCGAGCGAGAAGCAGAAGCTCGGAAAATTACGGAAATGGTCGGCGCAGAAGACCAAGAATATCTTCATCGCCGTCCGCCTGTCGTGACAATTATGGGTCACGTAGACCACGGTAAAACAACCCTGCTCGACTCAATCCGCAAAACCAAAGTGGCTGCTGGCGAAGCTGGCGGTATCACTCAGCACATTGGTGCATACCATGTAGATATAGTACATGAGGGCAAACCACAGCAGATAGTCTTCCTAGATACTCCTGGTCACGAAGCTTTTACGGCGATGCGGGCACGAGGAGCGCGGGTAACAGACATTGCTGTGTTAGTAGTAGCTGCTGATGATGGTGTCCGTCCCCAAACCATTGAAGCCATTAGTCACGCCCAAGCTGCGGGGGTGCCAATTGTTGTTGCAATCAACAAGATTGATAAAGAAGGGGCACAGCCAGAGCGGGTGAAACAAGAACTGACCCAGTATGGTCTGACCGCAGAAGACTGGGGTGGTGAGACAATCATGGTTCCTGTGAGCGCCATCAGAGGTGAAAATCTAGATACACTCTTAGAGATGATTCTCTTGGTAGCAGAAGTTGGAGAACTATCTGCCAACCCAGATCGGGCCGCCAAAGGAACTGTCATTGAAGCACATCTGGATAAAGCCAAGGGAGCAGTTGCTACCCTGCTAATTCAGAATGGCACCCTGCATGTGGGAGATATCTTAGTAGCTGGCTCGGCTTTCGGTAAAGTCCGGGCGATGGTAGATGACAGAAGTAAGAGAGTAGATATTGCTTCTCCTTCCTTTGCTGTCGAGGTGTTGGGTTTAAGTGATGTGCCAGCAGCAGGCGACGAGTTCGAGGTTTTCCAGAACGAAAAAGAAGCCAGATCCCTCGCTAGCGATCGCGCCGACAGACAACGCCTATCCCGCCTGTTACAAGGACGTGTTACCCTCACAACCTTATCGGCTCAAGCACAAGAAGGCGAGTTGAAAGAACTCAACTTGATCTTGAAAGGAGACGTACAAGGTTCCGTAGAAGCCATTGTGGGAGCGCTCAAGCAAATTCCTCAAAACGAAGTCCAAATTCGGATGCTCTTGGCTACTGCTGGGGAAATCACCGAGACAGACATCGACTTAGCAGCTGCCAGTAATGCTGTAATCATTGGCTTCAACACCACCTTTGCCAGTGGCGCTAGACAAGCCGCCGATGAAGCGGGTGTAGATGTCCGGGAATATAACGTCATTTACAAACTTCTAGAAGATATCCAAGATGCTTTGGAAGGTCTTTTGGAACCAGAGTTGGTGGAAGAACCCTTGGGTCAAACCGAAGTCCGTGCCGTCTTCCCAGTCGGTCGCGGTGCTGTCGCCGGTTGCTACGTTCAATCTGGCAAGCTAGTTCGTAACTGCAAAGTTAGGGTACGACGCGGCGGTAAGGTGATTTATGAAGGTGTCCTTGATTCCCTAAAACGGATGAAAGAAGATGCCCGTGAAGTCAACGCCGGTTATGAATGCGGTGTCGGTATGGATAAATTCAATGATTGGGTTGAAGGTGACATCATCGAATCCTATCAGATGGTTACGAAGCGCCGCACTCTCACCTTAACGAGATAGTGTTAAGGGTAAAATGGTTAGAAGTTAGGAGTAATAAATTAGGAGTTAGGAGTTAAAGACTGCTAATTTCTAACTCCTAACTCTTAACTCATAACTTTTTATTATGCATTCATTTCGCTCTGAACCTATTTTGTGGATTCACGTCGCTGGATTAGCGACGTTGCCTGTTTTTTTAGTCCTCTGTTTATTGTTTTTGTCTGTAGGCAAACCGTTTTTGCCAGTCTGGATGGAGCTATCTTTAGTTGCTGCAATTGGTATTCTCCCCCTGCTATGGATGCAGTTACGTCGCCCTTTTTATATATTTGCTCTTCTAGGAATAGCCCTAAAACCAGAAAATCTGACTGAGCGGCAGCGAAAAATTCTCTGTTTAATTAATACAAAGTTAAATCGTATCCTGGCATTAGTGGCAGCAGTCTTGTCGATTTTGGTGCTGTGGCATCTTTACCAATTTGCCCCATTAGTAGCAGATTCAGCCAAATTCCTTCCACAATGGCGCAGCCTTGCACTAGTGCTTGCGGGATTAGCCTTTTTAGGAAGCAATCTATTTTTACAAATACCTGTGAGTGTAATGCGAGTTTTAGTGATTAATGAGACAGAATTCGCTGGCATAGAACCATTATCTTTAGAAAAGATTAAGCAAGATTTCACAATTTTAGGGGTGCGGGTTAATCAAATCGTGCCCCGATTATTGCAATCCTTGTTTAGGATTAATACAGATTCATCACAGCCCTGAAAGTAATATTATTTACTTTAAAAGGCTAAAAATAAGCAGTAGGGAAAGTAGGAGAGGGAGGGAGCAGGGGGCAGAGAGAGAAGGAGAATAACTATACTCAATTCCCAATTCCCAATTACCGATGCTCAATGCCCCATACCCAATGCCAAATTACCTTGCAAATAAAAATAAAGGAATGAGGAACTATGGCTCAAATTCCAGCTTCTAGCGATCGCCAATTTTCTGCTGATACTGAAATTTGGTATAGCCTCAAATGTGCGATCTCCACTAGTTCCGGTTTTCAACGCTGGCAAGTAGAACGTGATGCTCAATTACACGGAATTCGCTTGGAACAGCAAGTACAAAAGTATTTAAGGGAAACTTTAGAAACTTTAGCTTACTAAAAATTGATTAAATCTTGTAGGCTTGTTTGCAAGCGACGAAGTTGACGGTATGCATCCTCCAAGCGTTTGCCATCAACTTCCACTTCATTGGTGGGATTATTTTGAATAATTTCAATTAGCGACACCTGTCCATCTTGACTTGCAGAAAGTACCAAAGCAGATCGCAAAGCCTGCCGATCTGCTCTGTGAGACGGTGTATAAATAACTTGACTAATTTGATCCAAAATAATATTATCAATCTGGCTATTGAGAACTCTATCTAAAAATACCAGGTTTACTTTCACAGGCTCCGTTAAATACTGACGAATGACTTTAGGATCTTGTCTGGCTAACGCAAAATCAACTCGTAATGAACGTGAAAGTTCACCTGTTTGGACAAAGGTGGATAGTTCGCCTACTGAAAGTGATTCACGGAAAATACCATAGTTCAACACTACTTGTTCCGCAGCAAAGGCAGGAGTAGACAAAAGTACAAGATAGGTACTACCTAGTAAAACCAAGGTGCGACGCAACCCCAAAAATTTAAAACGCATTTCTTCCAATTTCTAATAGGTTTGCTTTTCCTGTGATGATATTCCAGCAGAATTACTTGCGGCATCTGGCTTTAGGAAATACCAAAAAATAAATAATTCAGTAATCGAAGCAAAGACAGACAGGATGAGCGCTTAGACAAAACAGCGATAGACATTGCCTTATCTTGAAAGCCTACAGCTTGGCAAAAAAAATCCACCTAACATCTCAATTAACTAGACTTGGGACTTAACAAGGGGCAAACTTCCCCTGTCTTGTACTAGTAAAATTTTCTGAATAAAATAATATAACTAATGTATAAGTTCTGTGATGTATCTAAGGAAATTAGCTGAATCAGTGCTAATCATCCAGTATAGTTTGGCATGGGTTTTACAGCAGCTATAAGACTGCTAGTTTCAACCTTGTTCGACATACCGTAATTCAGCACATCACAGACGGAAAAAATGAAATATTGGGGTTTTCACATTTCTATAGCGAAAAATTTTCGCCTTCTTTCTAGCAGTCATCTCAGATATACTTTACGCGGGGGAGCCGGACTAACGGCAATGCTTGCGGTTTACTGCGGTTCAATATTACTACCCGGTGCGGTTAATGCTGGTGCGACTCACCCACAAGGTATCGCCCCAACTCTCACAGCACAAGTCCCGACAACCGCCGCAGCAATTTATGTTAATCCCGCAACTGGTGTAGATAGTGCTAGTGCTGGTACAACCTCAGCTGCACCTTACAAAAGCATCAGTTTCGCTCTCAGTCAAGCCCAAGCAGGTGCAGTTATTCAATTAGCACCTGGAAACTATAACCAGGAAAGTGGCGAAACCTTCCCATTGTTGCTTAAACCAGGAGTTACACTGCGGGGTGATGAGGCTAGTAAAGGTCAGGCAATATTAATTACAGGTGGAGGTTTCTACACTAGTCGCACCTTTGCCAGACAGGACATTACCATCCTTGCCGAACAAGATACCACCATTACTGGCGTCACCGTTACCAACCCAAATAGCCGGGGTACGGCTGTGTGGGTGGAATCAACTAATCCCACTATCAAAAACAGTACTTTTACTAACAGTGTTAGAGAGGGTGTTTTTGTCACGGGTACAGGCAATCCTAAAATTGAAAGTAACATCTTTGTGCAAAACAAAGGCAATGGGATTTCAATTGCTAAAGCTGCTCAAGGAGAAATTCGGGGTAACTTATTTCAGGATACTGGTTTTGGTCTAGCGATCGGTGGTACTTCCACACCCCTAATTGTGGAAAACCAAATCGTCGAAAACCAAGATGGTCTTTTTATCTCAGAGTCAGCGAAGCCCGTATTGCGTAAGAATGTCATTCAGAACAATAAGCGGGATGGTGTAGTAGCAACTGTTAGTGCTTTACCTGACCTTGGCACCAACGAAAATCCTGGTGGTAATCTTATCCGCAATAACACTCGTTATGATGTGAACAACGCCACTAAAACTAGTAAAATTGTCGCTGTTGGCAACGATATCGATCAGAAAAAGATTTTTGGCTCAGTAGATTTTGTTGCCGCAGCTGTTGATGTACCGCCTGGAGGGCCTGTTGCCTTTAAAGATGTGCCAGCAAATTACTGGGCAAAAACCTACATCGAAGCTTTAGCTTCTCAAAATATTATTGCTGGCTTTCCTGATGGCAGCTTTAAACCCAATGAACCTGTAACCCGCGCTCAATTTGCCACTATTGTCACTAAAGCTTTAACACCACCAGCCAAACGCGCAGGTATTAAGTTTAAAGATGTAGCAACAAATTTCTGGGCTTACGCTGCAATTCAATCTGCTTACCAGAGTCAATTTGTTTCTGGTTATCCTGATGGCACTTTTAAACCACAGCAGCAAATTCCCAGAGTGCAGGCGCTAGTTTCTTTAGCTAATGGTTTGGGCTTAACTGCGAATAATCAGAACGTCCTTTCTTTTTATACCGATGCTGCCCAGATTCCTAATTATGCGATCGCTCCTGTTGCCGCTGCAACTGCGCGGCAACTAGTAATCAACTATCCCACAGCGAAGCAACTCAATCCTAATCGTGAAGCGACTAGAGCCGAGGTTGCTGCCTTTGTTTACCAGGCACTTGTCAGTGCTGGTCGTGCTCAACCAATTCCTTCATCCTATTTGGTAACAGCCCAGTAAATGCTTAGTTAGCAATCTTGAAAGCGCCAGACTAACAAAATTATTAGTCTGGCGCTTCCAAGATTACGAGTTTTATTAATTTTGGGGTTTTTTAAACATAAAATTTGGGGTCTTTAAATATAACTGACTCATTTGAATGTGATTAGGTTTATGGTCAGGGTCTTTATATTGGCTGACCCCGTTTTAATGATTTCTAGCTTCTCAGAAATTTTTACTTTTTGGGATTTCCTAATAATTTTTTATTTTTTCTCTCTTTATATTTTAATCTTCATAAAAGCATTAATCAATATAAAGATATATATAAATAAAGCAGTAAAAAAGTCATCAGCTAAAATTTTTCTCTTCAAGAATTAGGACTTTTGCCTGATTGAGGGCGTTGTTGCCGACGCTGTTCCCAGCGCCAAAGGAAGACCATTAGGGCAACTATTCCTACTTGGAGAGCTAAACTAGGCAAAGCACTTTCAACATCCCGTCCAGCAAGCACTTGGAAAAAAAACACGAATGCGCCAATCGAGCCAGAAGCACCGAAAGCGATGTAGATAAATTGTCGTAAGCCCCGATATGGAGCAGCTATTTCTGCTTTGAGGCTGGCATACTGTTCAGGGTTCAGGCGAGTTTTGAGATTTTGATCTACCATGATTAAATTGTGCTATACTCTTAGATTGTGTACGCCGATGTGGCTCAGTGGTAGAGCAGCTGATTCGTAATCAGCAGGCCGTGGGTTCAAATCCCATCATCGGCTTTGGCAAAGTATTCCTCAATACTTAAGTTTGACATAAATCAAGCATCTAGCCAAATGGGTGTAAAAACGATGCTTATGGGGGCAAACTACGCACTCTAATTTTGCCGAGTAAATTAGTTTTTAACCTTACTCAAACTCAGTTTCACAAAAAGCTTTTAACAAATCGATACAGTTAGCGATCGCTCCTAAATGAGCAATTTCATAACCATGTGTGTTTTGGGTAGGAAATGCCAAACAAGCAGCACACCCAACATGGCCAAATTTCATCGCAATTGAAGCATCACTACCAAACTGGCTTAGTATCGTTAGCTGCACTGGGATATCGAGTTGTTTGGCAGATTGGCGCAGTTGTCCATTTAGCCCCTCATCATATATCCCATAAGCATCTTGAGATAAAAGTACAGGACTTTCCCCATCTTTAAAAGGATATTCCTCAGATAACGGACAAACTTCTAAAGCAATTAACGCATCCAAAGGCTGATTTTGAGTGAAAAATAATGCCCCAATTGCTCCTACTTCTTCTTTTGCTGAAGCTACCAAATAAACATCAACAACTGGCTGTTTTAGGTTTTCAGCCAAAGCTAGCAAAATCGCAACAGAGGCTTTGTTATCCAAGGTGTAACTGGCAATATGATCCTTTAACCTAATTGGATGCTTGCGATGCTTGCCGATTACCATTCTAGTTCCAGGTCGAATGCCAGCCGCTTCTAGTTCAACAGATGTAAGCTTCGTTTCAATCCAAGCATTTTCCCACTTAACAGTAGTATCTTCCTGCTGGGCTTTTTGAGGAGATTCATGGGAAACGTGGCGGGAACCAAAGCTGAGAATTCCGCTAATGGTTTCGTTATCTCCCAATAAATCGACAACCCCTTCGCCGTAAACCCACGGGAAAGAACCGCCGAGTTTGCGGACTTCCACACGACCTTCATCACCGAGACTCTTGACAATTGCGCCAATTTCATCTTTGTGCGCTGTGATCGCAATCGCTCGGTCTGGATTTTTCCCTGGAATCTTGGCAATAATATTATCCGCGCGATCGCACCACACTTCTACACCCAGCGCTGCAAATTTTTGCATCAACAACTGGTTAATCTCAGCTTCTGCACCACTAGGAGAGTGGTGCATAACTAATTCTTCAATAATTTCAAATAAGCGATCGTAATCCCACATCAATACAGTTAGTTTAGTTTTCAACTGTTGTATGAGACAATTGTGCATCAACAACCCGGTCTGTTGCTCCAAGCGCTAATCTTTTTTGTTGACGCTTCAGCACTCCTACTGCACCAAAAGCACCAAGGGCTAAAATCCCCAAATTTATCGCAGGTTCAGGAACAGACTTAGCCTCAATCGCCGCCAGTGCAGCATCTGCAACTAACTTATGAACGCCTGTTGTTGGATGCACGGAGTCAAAGAATAAATAATCGTTTGGTTGAGAGCATACACTGATGGTTGTCTGTAAACTCCCGACTACGCAAGGGGTAGTCACATTTTGAAACCCAAATTGTCCTGGATTTGCTTCTATTTGATTAAATAGGGAAAACACATCGACAGAGATTAGATTCAAACCAGAGTTATCGCTAAATTTGCCTAGTTCCTGTGCTAATTCCTGGTTATGCTCATTTGTCAACGCAGTCAAGTTGCTAGATGAACCTGTAGCGAATGCCAATGGAATCTTACCCAAATCAGGCAAGTTAAAGACTAAAATATTTTTTGCACCAGATGAGGCAAGTAACCCTACTGCATTTGATAAATTCTGAACTGTTTGAGTCGTATTAGTAGCTTGACCAAACACATAATCATTTGCACCTCCCCACACAGCATAGAGGGCATTTGGATCAAGCTTCTGATTGGCTTGTAAGATGGGTTGCGTCAACAAGCCAACTTGCTCCAGTACTCCTGGTAACGGTGCATTAGGAACAACAGCGTTACCTTGACCAGAACTAGCACCACCGACAGCAAAGTTAATCCCTTGGTTAGGAATGCTAGGATTTAAAGTAATGTATGGAGAGGGTGTTAATCCTAACTGATCTCCAAGGTAGTCTACCCACACCTGATCATTAGAAAAACGTCCTTGAAAGTATTGTGGGTCTTGGGGGATGGCTGTTGTCGGAGCGACTAAACCACCAGTAGCAGCAAAGACATTACCAGTATCAGAAAGGCTGTCGCCAAATACGTAAAATTTACTAAAACTCGCTGCACTCGCCTTGAGCGGTAACATAAAAGATAAGAGAACAAATCCTGCGGCTACAGCTTGTTTTTTCATATTTGTTTTACCTGTGGTATTTTTTAGTTTGTTTCAAAGTAATGAAAAGGCGATCGCTGACAATTTGTCTTTTGAGTTAATTCAAAACTAAGTACGTGTATTGAGTTAATTTACGTTGTTTTACCTAACTATGCCTCAAAAATTCATCAAACACAGGTAAAAACGCTGAAAAAACTTAGATTTACATTTTCTTGATAAAAAATTAGTGTATTACAAAGAAATCGCAAACTTTCCATGCTAAAGCTTGGGCTTTGCCACTTTTCTGCTAAGGATAAACTAACCGCAACAGAATGGCGTAACCCTTCATAGACATCGCTTTAACTTCGTTTTAACTTCAAAGCTTCAGTTGCTGACACACCTTCACTCTGACTGCCGAAATACCACAAAGTCATAGCAGCCTCAGCACGAGTTACTGGTTTTTTGGGCTGAAACAGAGTTGTATAGCCAAACACCCGCCGAATATTCGATTGCTCGCCATTTTGGTAATCAGCCAGCACTGCTCTTAAAGCCTTGGGGTCAATTCGCGCTGCGTCTTGGAAACCCCAGGTTTGTTTTACTGCATCTAAGTTAGCAGAAGGTAAAGCTTGACGAGTATCTAGGGGTAATTTCCACAACAGTAATTGTTCCCGCGTTAGGGGTGCATCAGGACGAAACAAAACAGCTGTGGAATCTCCAGATAAAGGACTGGGAATTAACCCAGCTTCAGCTAATCCCTGAATTGCTGGAAAATCAGGGTCTTTTGCGGTAACATCACTAAAAATTGGTTGAGTGCTTTCTGATGCCAAGCGAATTTGTTTAGCTGGATTGCTGGCATACATAGCATTGTTAGCAGCAATTAGCCAACGAGCATATTCCCGATGTGTAACAATTTTACCCGGTTCAAACTGGTTATTTGTGGTAGTAGAATTACTCTTAGTTGCCTTTGGTTCTAGGGATAAAACACCTAATGCGGCTAAGTCTTGGATGTGTTGCCGCCATTCTTGCGGTACTTTATTCAAATCGCTGAATTCTTGAGATTCGGCTGTGGCTGTAGGAGTTGTTTGGTTATTAGCCGTACTTTGTGGCTGTGCTGCCAAGTTTGCAGGTGGTACTGGGCCAATGAACTGTGGATTTCCTGGTTGAGGAACGACGTTAGTAGTTTCGCTAGAATTTGTATTTGGGGTAGGTTGCGCCGTAGCAATACTATTCGGTATGTAATCAATCAGTAATTCTGTGGCGGTTTGGGGTTGATTGGGTGTAGCGTTAGTAACTGATTTAGGCTGAATGGAAACCTTCAACAGTAAATCGTTACGACGTACCTCAAAAGTACCTCCCGCATCATCTGTTGGCTGTTGTAAAATATGCCAGTTATTTGTTTTAAACTGGTTGCCATAAAAGCTAGCGATAAAGTTGCTAGGGTCAGAACTCAACCAACGAGTTGAGGTTTTATTTTCTGAACCGCTAGCAGGTATAACTTCCTCTAGTTTGGCATTGGCATATAGGGGGATATCTTTGGGAAAATCAGCTGGTAACTGAACTGTTGAATCGTTTGGCTGTGCTTGTGGTTGCTTACTCTGAGATTCTCCAAACACAACTGGATTGCCTTGTAACTTAGAATCTGCCGCCAGAGATTCTTCGAGGTTTTTGGCGGCTGGACTGTTAGCACAGGCTGTTAAGGAAGTCAGTAGAATAGCCCAAATTAGAAATACAGCTGGACGTTTACAGGGAAGCACAGGAAATCACAAATGAGTTTCAATTCCTACCCTAGCGCAGACTGTTCATTAATTGGGGATTGGGAATTGGGAATTGGCATCGATAAGAGATAGCGGGGACAAGGAAGAGGGGGGAGACAGGGGAGAGACTTGTTGAATAATTCTCCCTTTATCCTCCCTATCCCCATTGTCCTCCTTGTCCCCCTTGTCCCCCTCATCTCCCCCTTCCCCTCTCCGTGTTGGTGAAGATGATAATATCTCTAAAAATGAGTAAACGGTAGCAAAAGCTACCGTATTGTCTTCGTTTTACAGCCATTAGGTTTTTATAATTCCCATGCTTATTTATAGAGTTCCCAAAAATTCTGGCAAACTAACATTTTTTGGAAAAAAACAGAAATAAATGTGAAATACTTACTATACAAGAGTTTTAGGATTTTGAGGTTATAAGCTCACTGGGATATAGGACAGGCTAAGGGAGTTTGTTGTCAGTATTTTAGTGCTGCTCAAAATTAATGTGCCAGACTGCTAGATTGAGAATCTATTTTTTAGATAGTTATCCAAATATTCAATTGGCAGAATGGATAACTGATTGGGAACTCGCCAAAGAACAGTTTAGCTAGCAAAAGCTTGAATCTACTTCCAGATGCACGAACTTAATGCGATCGCTAAACACCTAAAGTGATAGACTAGGGATAAAGCCCCCTTAGCCTCACCCAAAGAGGGAAATCAATTAAAGTTCGCTAACACTGGCTTACAATCGATTCTGGAAATTATTCATCTGACGATGGTAAGCTGAATAAGGCAATAGCCGGAAAATGCGAGTGTTCAGCAATTCTAGGGACTTAGCGTAAGTTCGTTATTCTTGGCAACTGGGGTCATAAACAAAACAGTCAAGTGTCGCAGCAGTTTCCCTAATTTCTATAAATAGAATTTCTGGGGAAAGTGGTACTTATGCTGTAGTCAAGAGTTTCTTGGCAGCCTCGAAAGCAGTAAGTACTGACTCTAAAAGTGCGTAGTTTACCGCCATAGGCATCGCCCCGGTGTTATCCAAAAGGTTGTCTTAGGGCAACCCATCCCCTATTCTCCTAAGATAGGCAGGTCTTGTTTTAGGAAGGCTGGGCACAGAGTACGCTTCGTAAGTTATATATAGGCAGTACATAGTTGTTAGCTATAGCTGTTTTCCTAATCCTAATAATGATTGGGTTGAGGCAAACAAGACACTTCATTGGATGCACTGGCGTTGAAAAAACCCTCTCTCCACAAACTTCGTCTAAACAGTTAACAGCTTCCTGATAGATTAGATACAATTAGCATCTGCGTTTAGTTGAGCGTAGGCTTTGCCCGCCGTAGGCATCGCTTGTTGAAAGCGAGTAGTCAAATTAAGATGCTGCTTTACTAGGCGATTTGACATAGTATTAAACTTTTCACCTGCTAACTCTAGCGACAATTTTTCATTCAGGGCAAACTAAGGCTTATATTCAACGGACTTGGGTGCTTCTTGGAGATGAAGTTAGTCAAAAAGGGGCAAAAGGCTGAAAAAGATATATTTAGTGTCAAAAATGCAGAACTAAGAGCAGTATGAAAATCTAAAATAGATATTAAATTGAAGACCAAAACAACGACCATCGACAACCGTCAGTCCATTTTACTTTCTGTAAAGCGTCATCGGGTTGTTACCAGTGCTGAAACACGATTACATGCAAGTTTCCCAGGATCAGCCTATTTATTCTGAAGCTCCACTCCAGCTGTTACTTTTTGTCGATGGACGACCTAAGTCCCGCCAACAGGTGCAGCGAATACGTGCTTACTTAAAAGAATTGCAGGCTGAGTATACTTTTGAAGTTCAAACTATCGATGTTGGACAACAACCTTACTTAGCAGAACACTTTAAGTTGGTAGCAACGCCAGCTTTAATCAAAATCCATCCTGAACCACGACAGGTTTTGGCTGGGAGTAATATCATAGCGCAATTAAAAAACTGGTGGCCTCGCTGGCAAGTTGCTGTAGACGCTTACTTAAAATTACAGGAAGACTTGCAAGAACACATAGACGACAATGGTCGGGGCACATTACCCAAATCTACTATCCATTCAGTTGCTGTTTCTGCTGAACTAATCCGACTCTCAGACGAAATTTTTCGCTTGAAACAGGAAAAAGATAACCTCCAAGAGCAGCTACAGTTTAAAGACCGGGTGATTGCGATGCTGGCGCACGATCTCCGTAATCCCCTAACTGCTGCCGCGATCGCAATGGAAACTCTCCAATCTAACTACAATCTAGAGACAGGGGAATTCCAGCGCCTCAAGCCATCGATGACGGCACATTTATTAAAACAAGCCCGCAATCAAACTAAGGTCATTGATCGAATGATTACTGATCTTTTGCAGGTAGGTCGTGGAAAAGATACAGAGTTTCCTTTACTACCACAAAAGGTACAACTAGGTAAAGTCTTTTTAGATGTACTCGAAGAATTGTGCGATCGCTACACCGCCAAATCCCAAGAGGTAGAAACAGATATTCCTAGTGACTTACCTTATGTATATGCTGACCCAGAACGCATCCGCCAAGTGCTAGTGAATCTGTTAGATAATGCCATTAAATATACCCCAGAAGGTGGCAAGATTAGCGTTTCCGGATTGCACCGCACTACCCAAAAAGTTCAGTTTAGTATTGGCGATACTGGGCCTGGTATTCCTGTAGAGAATCGCGATCGCATCTTTGAAAACCACTTCCGCCTGCAACGGGATGAAGGTAAAGAAGGTTACGGGATTGGTCTTTGTTTATGCCAACGGATTATCCTGGCACACTATGGCCAAATTTGGGTAGACTCTGCCCCCAATAACGGAGCATGGTTCCACTTCACGCTGCCAGTTTATCCTTCTTAGGCAATGGGCATTCACAAATGACAAATGACAATTAAAAACTTGAGATAAAGCGATCGCGCCCCCCTGCCTTTGCTTCGTAGAGCGCTTTATCTGCTCGCACAATCAAATCGGAAGGAGAGGATTCCCAAGTAGGTACAATAGTTGCTACGCCCATACTTAGCGTGACATGCTGACTCACAGCAGACCCGGCGTGAGCAATTTGCAAATCTTTGATTCCCGCTTGTATAGTTGCGGCCACGTGAACTGCACCAGCTGCATGGGTGTATGGCATAATCACAGCAAATTCTTCGCCACCATAACGCGCTACTAAATCTTGATGTTTTTGCGCCTTCAGATTTAAGACAGCACCCACCTTTTGTAAACAGACATCTCCAGCAGGATGGCCATATTTATCGTTATAAAATTTAAAATAGTCGATATCACACAAAATCATTGACAAAGGAGATTCCTCTTGGGCAAGATTAATCCACTGAGTATTGAGATAATCATCAAAGCGACGACGATTAGCCAACTCAGTTAAGCCATCTACATTGGCAAGGTGCTGTAAAGCTTGGTTTGCTGCCTCTAATTGTTTGTATACTTGCCCTTGCTGTAGCAGTCGGCGCAACCGTTGGCGCAATACAGGCCAGTGAATTGGCTTAGTAACATAATCAGTCGCCCCTGCATCAAAAGCACGGTTTACGGATTCCTCATCGTCCAAGCATGTGATCATCAATATGGGAGTGCGCTCCCATATTTTGGAGATCACAGTATTGTTAAGAGCTGAGTCAGTATCAAAGGTTGCTAGAGCTGAGATTAAATTATTCCTGGCAATTTGGAGCAATTGCTTACAGCAGGTAAAGCCATCCATCACAGGCATTACAGCATCTAGCAAAACTATATCCGGTTTGATTGTCTCGTAAGCATCTAAACATTGCTTACCATCATTGACCTCAACCACTCGATAACCTTCTTGTTCCATAGCTTTACGCAACAACACTCGGATAGTCTTGTCATCATCAGCCACTAGAATCAGTGGTGGTTGTTTAGAAACAGAAAATGAGCTTATGCCTGACATGAGTTGCCTTCCACTTGCAGGATTATTCTGAAAAAGGCTGTGCAACTCAATCGCATGGGAGCGATCGCTCTTTTCATCAATGCCAGAATTTGCGGCAAAGGTGTGTCTGGCTTCACAATCAACTGTTTTTTGACAATAGACTGCTCAATGTTCTTGAGCCAAGTAAGCGGTAGATAACTAAGTTGCATAGACAATCTATAATTGGAACACGAAGGCAATTTTTACCTTTTTGTTCGGCTATGGTTATGGGAGGAAGTGTTGCTTTTATATTTCCCCATTGTTAAAGTTAAATTGCAATTTTAAAAAAAATTGCAAATATATACCTTAATTAGTTAGTTTATAAACTTAGCGAAATAGGGCAAAGCAATTGTCAAAGTACGTTTATAAAATATAGCAACTTAAATCATTTATGAGAGATGAAATCGCTGAAAGGCTTTAAAACATGTATTTTTAATCTCCGTATTTTCTTACGTTTAAAATTTGATTACTATAGCTAATATTAAATACTAATATCACTTGACTTAAATGTCTTTAGTCTATTGGGCAAGGGGGATAAAAGTTCAGTATAATTACATAAAAATAAGGTTAAGATTGAACTTGGTGCAAAGTTTTATTGTCGAATCACTCTAAGTTAATAAATTAAGTGAAAATTCTTATTTAATCAAATCAACTATATTTAGTTAAGTTAAAAATCGATTTTTTTATTCTAAAAAATAGTAATTTATCAGTTAACTTTATATGAATATAGATATACTAAAGTAAGTATTGATATTTTAAAAAACAACTAAATCCTATGAGGACTGCACAGACAGCAGATAAAATCGACATTTTTGGACTACAAAAAACCAAATCTCTTTGCATTTATTAAATCTTTAAAATGCCAGACTCATTAATGTATCAGCAAGATCACTTTGTTCTTTTAGAAACAAATAAAGCAGAGCAATTTCTGACACAATCAGAATTATTAGAAAAGCTCAAAACGACTCTCCAGCAACTTATAATTCAAGATTTACCGCCTGACTTGCAAAAGTTTGATACTGTGGAAGCTCAAGCACAATATTTACTCGATACCGGCTGTGAATTAGATATTGGCCCTGGGCAATATTTACAATGGTATGCAGTTCGTTTAGAAAAGTAACTTTTTGGTCATTAGTAAAAAACCAGTCAATCCTGTATATAGCAATACAATTGACTTAATTATCATCGGTGGCAATTTTTAGGCGTGTAGAGACGCAAAGTTTCGCGTCTCTACTTAGGTTGATGCTATCCCCTATGAAAGTGAAAATTTCAGTTAACTTAAGTACAAAGAGGGTTTATTTATCGAGAACTTAAGTAAAATTTGGGTAACGACAAGCCATAAAGTTTTGGTAACAATAACTTTTGTCCCTGACTATTGACTACTGACGAGCGACTCTTTTGGACTATTAATCAGTGCTAACTCAATTGTATTTTCAGATGGCTGTGTTATTTGAATCTCCAATCCCGGCCCAAAATAATTAGTCATTTTTTCCTGCTTTTTTTGCCATACATCAATTGGTATTAGCGGTGAATCAAATTCTAAAATTAGGACATAGTTTCCATTAATTTCTACTTCTCGTAACCCTGTGACTGTTGGCCGTTCCTGGTCTGTGGGACTCAAACCCAGAAAAGAAAGTGTTGTATCTAAATGAGCATCTTGACCGTAACAATATCGGGTGATGTCTTTGCGAATTTTATTTTGAGTATCAGTTGCTTGCTGTTCTCGCAGTTTCAATGCTGACGGTGATGTATTTTGGGTAAAGGGTACTGGCTTAAGTTCATTAGCTTTTAGTGCCAGTCCTCCCAACAATAGAGGAATACCGTAAAAAAATCCGACAAGATTCAGTGTGGCATTATTACCAGCATAGGCGACGAAGCCCATAATGGTTAATATGCCACCGATAGTTAAACCGAGTGTTCCCAAAGAGATTTGACGTAGCATGAGCTTAAATTAGTATAAATTCTTAATACCTCAGTTTTATTATCATCGGCTATGAGTAACAAATTAGGGAAGAACATCATCCTTAGAGATTAGTAATTCAACTAACTCAAAATTACCAGGTCAAGACTCACACAAAGAGAAGTCAAGCGCTTCTGGCTTACTTAGTTTAAAACTTCTCATATCAGAGACGCTACACGTAGCCTGCTTTTGAGTAGGGGTACGGGAGACATGAGGAGTTTCTAGGAGGACAGTTAGTGTAGTGGACTACTAAGAGTATAGTGCCCCAAAATGTTGGATTTTGAGTTAACTTAAAATTTAAAGGTAGTTAAAAATGGAAAAAAATAATGGATGTACAGACTATAAAAGAACGAATTGTTGCAGTTCAAAGTAAACGCGAGTACCTATTAGGCCTGCTAGAGCAACCAAACCTGGGAACATTGAGAGTTGACGTAAATCAGGCTTTGGAAGAACTAGATGAATTAATTGATGAATTTAAACGCACCATTCCAGTAGAGTAGAAAATAGCACAAATGCGTCGGTTTAACTGTAAACTTCAGCTAATACCGACGCTGCGTAGTATTATAATGTTTTCAAATCCCCAAAATTTAACTAAGCCTGAGCTGGCGAAGCAGCATAGTTGTATCATTTACCCTGCAACTGAATCATCTTTTGCACGCTGACCTAACCGCCTAACTAAAGCAATCAGTTCGCTTGTGGGTACATCTTTCTTGCAAACATCATCAAAGCTAGACATTGCCTTATTTCTTTGAAAATTTACGTCTTCTACTGAGGAGTAAGCAAGGATTTGGGTGTTCGGAGATATAGCTTTAATTTGGCTAGACGCGCTCCAGCCATCCATGACTGGCATTTGTAAATCTAGAACAATTACGTCAGGATGACAACGTTTAACCATTTCTATAGCTTCTTCACCATTACTAGCTAAACCTACTACTTGAATATTCTCCTGACAAGAAAAAACCAATTGCAAGGTTAGACGAGTCAGTTCATGGTCATCAACTACTAGAACACGCAAGGTAGAAAGCTCACAGGATAACATTAACATTGAGGGGAAAGACAAATTTATTCAGAATAACCTCTCTAGTCTATGGGAACACGTGCCAGCACTAACTCTATCCAATGGGTGATTGAAGAAGAATTCAGAATTAAGAAATCAGTAATCTTGATGCTTTTTACGAGACGCTTTTGCTAGGAAGATCGCCGGGGTAAGCGGACTCGCTATCTTTATGTTATCTGCTTTTTGATCGGAATTCATTCTAAATTTGGAATCCTGATTCATAAATTTTGTGTGAACCTATGACAAATAACTTAGATAACTTTTAAAAGTTATCTAAGTTTAGATAGTTGTCAAATTTAAAGTAACTTATTTTTTAATCAATCAAGTTGGAGGTTACACCAGTTGAGCGTAATGCCATATTCATAAGAATTTTTTGTGAATTGGCTTCTGGAGAATCATCATAAGGACGGCGTTGAATGTAAGTGCCATCGGCTTGTAATTCCCAAGCTTGGCGATTATCTGCGAGCATAATCCCCATAATTTCCTGCAAATCTTTTGCAATATCTGGATCTTTTATTGGAGTAATTACTTCGACTCGGCGATCTAGGTTGCGGCGCATCCAGTCGGCACTACCGATATAGATTTCCTCCTGTGTATTGTTATGAAAATAATAAATCCGAGAGTGTTCTAAAAAGCGACCGACGATGCTAATAATGCGAATGTTTTCACTAATATCTTTGAGTCCTGGACGCAAACAGCAAACGCCCCTGATAATTAAGTCGATTTGCACTCCGGCGCGGGAAGCTTCATATAGAGTGGCGATAATTTGCGGATCGACTAGGGAATTCATTTTGGCAACAATGCGTCCAGAAAATCCATTTTGAACATTTTCAATTTCGCGGTTAATTAGTGCCAAGAACCGATCGCGCATATTTACAGGTGCGACCAGCAATTCTCGATAAGACTTTTGTCGGGAGTATCCTGTCAAGAAATTAAATAAATCTGTGATGTCAGCACCTAATTCTTCCCGGCAACTAAATAATCCCAAATCTGTATACAACCGTGCTGTTTTAGGGTTATAATTACCAGTGCCAATATGTACGTAACGGCGTATTCGATCTTTTTCACGCCGTACCACCATAACGGTTTTACTGTGGGTTTTCAGTCCCACTAAACCATAGACTACATGCACTCCAACTCTTTCAAGTCGTTTTGCCCAGTAAATATTATTTTCCTCATCAAATCGCGCTTTTAATTCCACCAGTACAGATACCTGCTTATCATTTTCAGCAGCAGCAATTAAGGCGTTGACGATGGGCGAGTCGCCAGAAGTCCGGTAAAGTGTCATCTTGATGGCTAACACATTCGGATCGTAGGCGGCATGGGTAATAAAGCGCACCACTGTAGCCGAAAAGGATTGATAGGGATGGTGTACTAATAAATCTTTTTCCCGAATCACAGCAAAAAAGTCTTTTCCTTCGTCCGTCTCCAGCGCATCGGGGTCTAAACTCGGTTCCCTCAACCTTTGCAAGCGTAATGGGACAACAGATTGGCGTGGTGGATCTTTGAGTTCTGGCAATGGCAAGGACATAAAATACATCAAATCTCGCAATCCCAAAAGACCGTCTACTTCGTAGAGATCGCTTTCTGTTAATTCCAAATCGTGCAATAATCGCGATCGCACTATTTCAGGAGTCTGGGATTGAATTTCTAGCCGCACTGGACTCCCGCCTAGCCGCCGTTTTCGCAATTCCTGTTCAATCGCTAACAACAAATCATCTGCTTCATCTTCTTCTAAGACCAAATCGGCATCACGGGTAATGCGAAACGGATGATATTCTTGAATATTCATCCCTGGAAATAGAGATTCCAAGTTATGAGCGATCGCTTGTTCTAAAGGTACACCAGTCCAGTTAGCAGGTTTGTCGTTATTTTGTCCCAACTCAGGCGGTATTGGTAAAAATCGCGGCAGAACGTTGGGGACTTTAACTCTGGCAAAGAATTCTTCTTCGGTGTCTGGG
This sequence comes from Nostoc sp. TCL240-02, assembly GCF_013343235.1. GTDB lineage: Bacteria > Cyanobacteriota > Cyanobacteriia > Cyanobacteriales > Nostocaceae > Nostoc. The sequence goes on from NZ_CP040094.1 coordinate 582,605, forward strand.
TTTTTGACCACAACAGCTAGATTCAGACTGAGATTAGAAATAAAAGGAAAAGGATGACTAGGATCGACAGCCAAAGGTGTCAAAACTGGAAATACTTGTTCCTCAAAATAGCTATTTAGATGAGTTCGCTGTTTTTGATTCAAATCTATGTAATTCAGGATATGAATGCCATGATTTGCTAACAATGGACGAAGTACTTCCTCAAAATGTTGATGCTCTTTCTTGACATGAGGAATCAGGGTAGACCTAATATCATCTAGCTGTTGTTGTGGTGTCCGACCATCGGGAGTTAATAAGCTGACTTTTGCCTCTACTTGTTGCTTTAAACCAGCAACCCGCACCATGAAAAACTCATCCAAATTAGAGTTGAAGATTCCTAAAAACTTGAGGCGTTCCAAAAGAGGCGTGCGATCGTCACAAGCTTCATGTAACACCCTGGCATTAAATTCTAGCCAGCTTAACTCCCGGTTAAGATAATATTGTGGATCGTTTAAATTGATGGGATTGGCGCTTTTCTTCGATTTTGCCATAACGATCTTAGGGTAGCTAGATGTAGCCCATACAGATGGAGAACAATACACATAGTAAATTAAATCGGGCATCCAAGTGAAGCGGTTTGTCCCTAATTGTCGCTTTTAGAAAAATCTTAAAAACTTATTTTTCTTGAGTTTCTTTTTTCTCCTGAGTTTCCTTAGCGGCTGCGGCAATGGGTAATTGCAGATTTTGGTCGTATATAAACTCTTTATTAATTGCTACTTCTAATTTTGGTAAAGTGTTGCTATTGGCGATGCCATCTTGAACAGGAACGCGCAATGTATAGTTACCAACAGGAACGGCATCTAGACGGTAAAGACCAAATTGATCAGTCACAGATGATACTACTCGTTTACCTTGAGCATCAACTAGTTCTACTTCCACATTTGGTATTGGCTGACCTGCCACATCAGTAATTTTGCCCGCCATACCATATTCTAATCGGACGGGGAAATTTAATTGAGTCACAGCTGCACCTGCTACTTCAGCAACTATAGAAGTTTTTCGCAGAGCAATTTCAATTGGTAATTCGTCTGGATCTAGTGCAATTACATAGACACCTTCTCGCAAGTTACCGACAAAGAAATTACCTTGAGCGTCTATTTTAGTTGTACCAACAGTGCGGCCCCGGTTATCGTAAACATTGATAATACCGCCATCAAGGTCTGCACCCTTCCTACCACCTTCAATAACCATTCTTCCAGCGATCGCTCCTCTATCTTTGCCAACTGAGCTATATTCAGCCGGTGACACTCTACCGCCAGCAAATGATAAATCGGATACTAAGGAGATCGTTAGGCGATCGTCCCCAATGCCACCAAGAATGTTTCTATTTCTAGACGGGATGCCTTGATAATCAATTGAGGCGAATAATCCTGGCACTATCCGCATACTAGCACCGACAACCGGCCCAACTTCTCCATCTCTATATCCTAGTCCTAAGCGCCAACTCAGACCATAAAGGCTAGGAGAGCTATAATTCAGTCCCAAAGTGTAACGAGTCGCTAAATCACCACCAGATTCAGTCCCGAAGGATACTAGATAATCACGGCTTAGGTTATAGCCAAAATCTGTTGTATAAACATTACTAAAAGAGTTAAAAGATAGTCTGCTATTTCTTGTTGGTTGGTAGAAGGCGTTGAATGAATAGTTGCCAAAATAATCTGGTGTACCTCTCAAGGATAAGTTAGACAATGGGCGGAATGAAAAAGTCGGCAAAATGTAATTACTCGAATCACTTTGGTTTTGGTAACTGCGGGCAATAAAGCCTAAACTTAGATTGTTACTGAATTTATATCTGATATCGAGAGCATTATTCTTGCGATCGCGTGACTGATCATTGCTGCTAAAATAGCCTGTCGGATATAATTCAGAAACTCCCAAAATTTGCAAACGATCCAACTGAATATCCAAATTAGCCGCATAACCTAACTCACCGTTAGAAGTACCAGCATTCGCTGATAAAATTACAGGATTTGCCAAACGCCAAGCGAAACCTGCCTGCGCTTGTGTACTATCAGCTAATAATTGTGCAGAGCTTTCCAAGGTTAAATTATCAGATATACCCTGGCGTATCTGATAAAATCCAGCGAGCTGACCTGATTGAGTCGAAGGAAAATCATCCAATAAATTATTTTGGATATAGTTACCAGTTAATCCTATTCCGGCTAGCTGCACATTACCGCCAGATGGTAACAATAAATCTGAAGCATTGAGTCTTAAAGAACGAATTTCTGTCGGTACACTGAAATTATTGCGGTCAAATACAAACAGTTCAATATCATTACTTTGACCAGTAGGCAAATTGACATCTGCAAATTCGTATTCTCCACTTAGTCCTACCTGCCGTTGGGCAACCACAACGCCACTAACTCTTAACTGAACAAAACTGGCTGGGGGAACTACACCACGAAATGTTTGTATAGGTTGGGAACGTCTTGGTAGAAGCTCATTAGCACTAGAACTTGTATTAAACCTGTCAGTAGGTAGATTAGTATAACCAATCTGCACTCCCGTCAAATTGAGATTAGTAGCTAAAGGATTTAACCCAATTTGTTGGCGACCTATTTGATAAAGCATTCGCCCTGAGCGTTTAAAGTAAAAATATTCACTTAGTTGGGGCGAGTTCACAAAATCATTCTCTAAACGTAACCGCCACGCACCACCTCCTAAACGCCCACCCAAAAGAGAAGAACTACGCCAGTTTGTATTACCAGAATTACTGTAATAATTTAACTCTTGCCGGAAATTAGATAAACCACTACTAGGAGGTCTAACTTCTGGCTTGAGGTCAATTGCCTGATTTCCTGATTCTCCATTACCTCTACGCCAAGGTAAATCAACATTTAAAGCTAAGTCTGAAGTTTTTAGCTCTATCTCAGTAAGTAATTTCTCTTTTAGGAAAGTATCACTAATATAAGTAATACCATTAATTTTTTTTAAGTCTGACTCTGTAACAGTTACTACACCTAAAGGTGTTTTCAGTTGGGTTTTACCGATATCAATATTTTCAACCGTAAATCCAGCAATTTGGGCAAAATCGAACAGTGGAATTAATAATTTTCCTTCATCGGGAATAACTTCTAAACTTCCAACTTCCTGTCCATTAATGAATACTCCCAATAATAAACTTTTAGCTTCCGCCAAGATATTATTAATAGCAGGATTTGCAGGAGGATTATTCTTCCCTGTTGAGCTTTTTAAAACATCACTGCTAGTAGAGATTGGAATAACTATATTATTGTTAATCTTTTGTTCCTTTTCAGGAGACATCTGATTTTTAACATTATGACTATGAGCGGCATTTCTGATATCTCTTAGAGTACTTTTGATGTCACGAATAGCTGAATTCTGAGACGCTGCTGAGGGTGTGATACTTTGAGCTACAACCTGTTGACTAAGTTGCTTAGTGTCAGAATCTAAAGCATTTTCAGTAGTTATATTACTAGCTGTAATGTTTTCATGGTCTATCTTGTAAGAATCCTGTGATTTATCCGTGGAAAACTCAGGTGGTAATGTTTCTGGTGGTGAAGGAGTTGCAATTGCTCCAGCAAATGCTTTATGTTCTTGACTAATGCGGGTATCTAACTGCGTTTTAAAAGAATCATTCTCTAACTGTATAATTGTAATTGGTGGGGGAGATGCTGAAGGTTGGTAGAGCATAAACTGAAGTATACAAATATGTATGGTTAGCCTAAGAAACTTCCCGGCTATAAATCATTCCTGGGAAGATAAATAAACTTGGTTAGCGAAATTTAAGCTTTTGTAAACCCAAAAGCTAAAACACATTTATTTTGCACATTTAAATTCCATCCAACTCGTGGAATGAGCATCTTACCCAGACTAATTAACGCAATTTAAATGTGGAATAGTTTATCTGCGATACTGAGGATTTTTGAGAGAATTCCTTAATTTTTGAGAAGCAGGCTGAGTTTGAGTGTTGATATTGTTAGCTAGTGGAGCATTAATGGGCACTGTAAAAGGTATGCCTTTTTTAATCGCTACACCATTTAGTTTCCCATTTATATCCAAGACATAATTACCAGGGGGTAAGTTTTTAGTAATTGGTAGTAAAACTCGACGACGGCTATCAGGTAAAATTGGTGTTGTAGGTAAAAATCCTACATCCACTAAAGGCCCAGTCTTTTTGTCCTCTGGTTTTTCTAAATTAGCTATGGGTTTTGTCGCCTCAGCACCTGGATATTTAGCAGCCGGCCAAATAGCATATTGACCTTCCATCTGCACAGATGCGTTACCTTGGCTAGAAATATCAAAGATGGCATTGAGAGCATTTGGTTTGGTATTTACGCTCACAGAATTTAATACACCAATTTTCTTGACATCTCCTACATACGCATATATTGCAACTCCTAATTTGCCAATTAAAGTTACACCTTTTTTGGGTGTAGTAGTCCGGGGTATTTCTTCAACAAAAAGTACTGCTCGATGTTCACCTGATTGGGGCTTAACTCTAGGATGGATGGCGAAACGAACAGTTTGTGAGCCACCAGGTGGAATTGTAAATCTAGAGGGGGTAAAAATAATCCACTGCTCTAATGATTGTTCCTTAGGAGGAATCACTTGCAATTTATTTTCCTCATTCAGCATCCACGATTGCACATAAACCTTAAGTTCAACTGGTTGAGAATCAAGGTTTAAAATCCGAACAGCCTGAGAGCGTGTTTTATTGCTATTCATATCTATGTGAAACCGGGGTGGACTCACACCAATATTAATTGCCATTGCCGGAGGTATACTTAGAGCTAATGCTCCTATTAGACCCAAAGCAATATTTATTGATTTTGGCAAGATCGGGATTAAATTCTTCACTTTCAAGCACACCATAAAGCAATTATTTTCCAAATCTAAGTACAGAAATTAACGACGGTCTACTACTACCGCTAATTCCCCAGCATATTGACCTGCAACTTGAGTACCAGAAACGTCCATCTTTAAGCGGAATCCGCCCTGTACCAAAGCTGTATTACTATTGGAATCGCGAGAAATTTCAATGATGGGTAATGGCTCTACAACAACTTGAACCGCAGAATTAGAACGCTGTTCACTGCTAATTGCGTTACTCCTACCATTTTCAGCTTTCATCTCATAAGTGGCATAAAGTAAGTTCACTTGGTCTACAGGAACACGCATCTGCCAAATATTAGGAAATTCCCGAACAATCAAAGTATTAAATTGGGGAGGTGCTAATAAATCTCCTGGATTATTCACTGACTCACTTTTGGCACTCACAGAAATTTCTGACTGTGATATAGGAGGAATTTTCAGCTTTTGAGGAGTCGCTAACTGGTAAATCTCTGTGGGTTCAACTGTGGGGATAAATTGTGCCGCAGTCGGTGTTTGTGGACACGCTAATATAGCTATACTGACAGCTATGGAATTCAGCAGGTAACGTTTGCAACTCTTAGTTAGATGCCATGACATATTGCTAAATTGTTCACACTCAAATCATGTATGCAGATCAAATCTTTACTGAACTTCGTCGCTAATGGATTTAATATGGGAAATATCTCCCCACGTTCTAGGGAATTGGGGAGATATTAAAGAAGTTAACTAGCTTCCTAAAACATCTAGCAGTGGGAGAATAATCTGTCTTTTTCTTACCAAGTTTTGAGGCAGATTTTTCTATTACCACTCAACAGAAGATTCCGTAGACTATGGTCTGTAAGCTTCAACTGTCAGAGTACCATCGTAGCTTCCTGCTGGTGAAGTAGCACTGATTGGGATGTCCAAACCGATGTCACTTGCAGTCGTGTGAGTTAAGCCTAGAGCTGTTTTTGTGCCTACTGAACCAGAGTTAACAGTAACTGCAAGAGTGTTACTATATGTTGCATCTGTAAATGTCCCCGGTGTAATACCGACTGTGTAATTTCCTGTAGGACTGTTAGACCAAACAATATAAGCGCCAGTAATGGTTTTGGTTACGCTTGGTCCAGTTAATGCGAAAGGGGATGCAGTACTAAGAGCAGTACCAGCAGGACCAGTAGTTTGGTCATTACCTATGTAAGCGGGGGGAGTAGTACCAGCAAGTGCAGTTAATCCTCCCGTTCCTGTGGCTAAATCAGATGGAGCAATAACTACATTAGCGTTTTGAACAGTTCTTAAGAAAAGAATTTCAGGAACAGAGACATTAACGTTAATTGTGCTGGTCGGGCCTGAACCTTGAGCAATTTGAGCATTAGCAGGCGCAGAAAGAATCGCACCACCTAGAATAGCAGTACCAAAAGCAGCAAGAGCTAAAAATTTGTTCTTCATATTGGAAAACATGTCCCTATTTTTTCGTGTTGACTGTTAGCAAATTTCGTGAACTCGATAGTTTGTCTAGAAATGGTTGAAATTTTAGTGAAACCGCAACCAATTAAATTTTGTTTTGAACAATCACCTCCTGTTTAAAACACGTACAATTCTGTACCGTTAGTCCCGTTATTGGCGGTGAAGAACAGCCGTGTACCAACGACAGTCAGTCTGCCAGGGTTAGCATTTCCTGTAGCGTTAATGTTGCTAACCTTGCGAGTATTGGCAGTGGTGCCGTCGCTTAACCACAACTCCCTGTTGCTGCCATCAGAAGCGGCAAAAGCCAGGGTGCCATTGAAATTAACGAGACTAGTGGGAATACTGTTGTTGGGCTGGTTATTTCCGTCTGTACCAGTCCAAATATCTTTGACAACATTAGTAACTGTGCCATCAGTTCTCCACAATTCCAGACCAGTTACTGGGTCGTTACCAACAAAGTAGAGAATATTACCAGCAGCAGTTAGAGAGAAAGAACCTAAACCAACGTTAGGTGCTTGTCCATTGGCTCCGATAATGACGGTTCCGTTAAGTGTGCCATCACTCTTCCACAATTCCAAGTTGAAGTCATTATCACTATCTGTAACAAAATACAAGGTGTTGCCAACGGCTGTCAGATTTGCCGGCGCGAACTTATTGTTACCGGGTGTAATATCTTTCAGCAAGCTAGCTGTTGTACCACTTTGATACTTCCAGACCTCAAAGCCACTTGTACCATTGCTGGCAGTGAAGTAGAGTGTACTACCTACCACGCTGAAGTCTGCGGGATATGATTGAGTAGCTCCTCCGACACTAATAACTTGTGTGCCGCCAACAGTGCCATCAGTTGACCAAAGCTCAGTATTATTTTTGGCTGTGAAAAAGAGCTTGCTGTTAAAAGCAACGAAACTGGGTGATTGAGAACTACTGAAACTAGGGTTAATATCTACTAAACTGACGCTTGTGCTGTTATAAACCCACAGTTTTTTGATATTGCTACTATCAACTGCTGTAAAGAAGAGTTTGTTACCAACAACGGTAAGATTACTTGGGTTAGAACTGCCAACATTCAGATTAATATCACTAATCCTAGTTACAGACGTGCCATTGTACTCCCAAAGTTCTGTGCCAAAGGTGCTGTCAGTAGCAGTGAAGTATAACTTGTTATTGAAAACAATCAGATCATCCGGGTTGAAACCAGTAGTATTAGTAATACGGGTATTTGTAGTTCCATCACTCCTCCACAGTTGAATACCTGTAGTACCATCATTAGCAGTGAAGTACAAAGTGTTATTCCAAGTGGTCAAGTTATCAGGGTCAGAACTACCAGAACCAGGATTTATTTCCAGTTGGCTAATTTGTGGTTGTGCCGTTATGTTCAGGTTGTAGAAAGTTTCAGCTGAACCAGAGGGATAGATGCGAATGTAGTATGTACCTGCACTAAGGGGAAGATTGCTGATGGTTTCGTTGCTGTTTCCGGTTTGATTAGATATGGCTATTTGTGTATTAACGCTGTTGAATAGCCGTACATCTGCGTTGTCACTCAAGCCAGAAAGGTTGAGATTAAAGGAACTAGCGGTATTAAGATTGAATTTATAGTAATCATTAATATCTATGTTGCCCACAAAGTCACTGAGGGAAATAGAACCGTTTAAAGTGCCTAAATTCTGGGCTGTTCCTGAATTACTACCACCTTGGTCTGGTCCTATGGTTTGGGCAACTACACTCAGAGTATAGTTAGCTGTTGTAGTAGTACCACCACGATTTACCAAGATGTTGTAAGTACCAGGATTTAAGCTGCGGCGAATCGCATCTAGGGTTGTTCCCGATTGGTTGCTTGAAAGAATACCTGCTCCATTTTGGTTTTGTAGTGCTAAATTAGCGTCTGCTGAGAGTGATGTGAACCTGATATCAACTAAAGCAGTTGAGCCGAGAGTGAACTGATAATAGTCTTGAGTATCGCTAGCGCTGACTAAATCTGAGATAGTGGCAGGAAGACCGATAGGAGTGGTAGTTGCTAAACTGTTTCCTCCTTGATCTGGGGGATCTACAGTAAAATTGACCTGCAAATTATAATTAGTTGCACTTGCGTTTGCATAGACTTGGAGATAGTAAGTACCTGCGGCGAGAGAACGATTAATAGAATCCTGGTTTGTACCTGTTTGAGTACTTGTACTTGTACTGGTAGGTTGGAGAGACTGTCCAGCGCTATTCAACAACTGTATGTCAGCATTACCACTTGAAGGATTGAGGTTAATACCAATAGTGCCGTTGTTATTTAAGGTAAATTTGTAGTAGTCGCTAGCATCTGTAACCAAGCCCTTACTTGTACTTGCGACAAAATCAGTTCCACTGTAGCCGGCGGCATTGACCGCTGCACTAATATCTCTGTTAGTGTTTGCCAATGTAGTTGTGTTATCGGAGATGCCACTATCTTGAATAGCTTCGGCTGAGAGAGTAAGATTATAAGATGTGCCAACTGCCGGAGTGGCTAAATCAATCCGAGCATAGTAAGAAGTATTGGCAAGGAGAGTAAAACGTATATTTTCTGATGCGTTACCAGACAAGTTAGAAATAGCGATAATTTGATCACTACTGTTTAGCAAGTATAGATTGGCATCACTATTTGCCACTAATCCGTCAAGGCTTAAGGTAACTATACTAGAACTGCTGGCAGTAAATTTATAGTAATCTCTTGTATCAAGGCTGTTGAGAGAGTCTTGAAAGGTGTTGCTTGTACTGGTAAGAGAACCACCAATGTAAGTTGCAGTATTAAGCGCTGTGGCTGTTGTACTTCCGGGATCGGGAAATCCTGAATAAGTTGGCATAGTTATTTATTATTTTTTATAAAGTCAAAGCACATATACTGGCTACAGTTTATTCAGAGCATTCATCCACACAAGAACTATGTATTAGCTGATGCGATAAAATCTTTAATGTTCTTTGGCATCTCTCCTTTAAGCTTCATTGCAAATAGAATTTAACTCTTAGGGAAAAGATGATGCCTGCGTGTAAGTACTTAATTCAATAAAGCTAAATGTTAAAAAAATAGTTTATTTCTGTAGAAAAGTTTAGTATAAAGTTTTTGTGATTAGATCCTGATTAAAGTATTTTCAAGGAACATAATTGGTAATACCATATCTCTTTTATTCTTTGCTAACTCGCTTATCTAGAGAATTTTTTACAGCATTGCAATATGTTTCAAGCTACTCGTCGCCGTCTTGCTCTTTGGTATACTTCCGTCACTGCTGTATTACTACTACTGTTCGCTAGTGGCGTTTATTTATACGTCCGTAGCACATTGGTTGAGCGGATTGATGATACTCTTAACCATGTAGTAGAAATAGTAGAGCGTTGTCTCACAACAAATCCCTGTGCATCTACGCTCATATTTGAGCCAATTAATGCTGATGCAGATAAATTTCGCATTAATTTAGAAGCCAGCTTTCGTGACAATACCTACACCGTAGAAGATGACCACATCGACTTAGAATGGTTTAGTCCCACTGGTGAATTACTTTGGTCAACGCTATCCGAACCCCTAAATATTCCCATTCATGCCAACCGCACTGGTGAAACTGTGCGCGTCGTCAAGCCAAAGAGTGAAAATTCAAAATTAAAGACGCGATTAATCGCGTCTCTACCGTCACCACTCCTATTGCGGCAAATTACACAACGGGTGGAAGTGGGACGACAAGTAGTAGGATATCTGCGTGTTAGTCATCCCTGGTTTGAAGTCACTAAACCCAGTCGTGAGTTAATTTTTGATTTGGCGCTAGGTATTGGGTTAATGCTGATTTCCGTAGGTGCAAGTGGCTGGTTTCTTTCAGGTAAAGCGATGGAACCTGTAGGTGAGTCTTATCAACGTCTCAAACAATTCACTGCTGATGCTTCTCACGAACTTAGAAGTCCCATCACTTTAATTCAAACAAATGTGCAAGTCGCCCTCGCAGACTTGGATTTAGCAGAGACAGAAGCAACTAATTCTTTGCAGTATCGGCAACAATTAAAGATGGTGGAACGGTTGACGCAGCGTTTGGGTAAGTTAGTTAATGACTTACTTTTCTTAGCACGACAGGATAGTGGTATTAGCAAAGATACTTTTTCACCTTGTCCACTGGATGCCTTGCTGATGGAGGTGGTTGAAGAACAACAATTGTTAGTCCCTGAAAAAAAAATCGCTCTTTCTTTAGATTTAGTTGACCCTCCCGCCTCGGAAACTAGCCCCGAATTATTGGAAAATTGGTTTACCCTTGTGGGGAATTGGGATCAGTTGGTGCAGCTATTCACAAATTTGATTGCTAACGCCCTGCACTATACACCAGCCAGGGGACGGGTGAAAGTAGAATTGGCGCGGATTGAGGGAATAAATCGAGTTTCTGGACTACGTTATACCAGTGCCCAGTTGCAAGTTAAAGTGAGTGATACCGGAGTTGGCATCCCCGCAGAAGCACTACCACGCTTATTTGATCGCTTTTATCGGGTAGATCCGGCACGGACTCATACAACTGGGAATACAACTACAGCCACCGTTACTGGTTCAGGATTGGGATTAGCGATCGCTCAAGCTATTGTCGAACATCATCAGGGTCATATTCAAGTTGAAAGCGCCCAAGGTATTGGCACAACGTTTACTGTGACTTTACCGATAACTCTTGAGTCTTAAATCGCAAATTCAACAATTGTTTCCTGTGATAGATGCAGATAAGTGAATTTATTTACTAATTTTTATGGCAAAAATTGCAGATTTAACCATTAATTTGAAACTTTAGAATGAGATATTTATGTCTGCTATAGCGGTTATCAGTCTTGTGAGGTACAGTAGCAGCAGTGAGTAAACCAACCCAGCAAATTCTCTATTGTCACTTCTGCGAATGCCGTATCTAATGCCTGGAGTAAATCAGGGTATGTCCTTGCACCGATGCGACGGAGAATGTTCTTAATCTTGGACCAACAATTCTCAATCGGTGAAAAATCGGGAGAATAGGGGGGGAGATAAATGAGATGAGCGCCAGCAGCGATGAGCAAAGCTTCAAGTTCATCACTTTTATGGATTGAGCAGTTATCCATGATCACCACTGCACCAGGCCAAAGTTTGGGTACGAGCTTTTGGGCGATGAAGGCATCAAAAGTCAAAGCATCGATAGAACCTAAGCCACTCCATTGGGTGAGCAGTCCTTTCAAGCTAATTGCACCAATTACCGAGACATTTTTCCCTTTGCGGTTGGGCTTTTGAGCATAGGCGAAGGCCAGGCAAGGCGCGGGCACATTTGCGGATGAAGGACAGATTAACTCCCGATTCATCTAAGAAAATCAGCTCTTCGACGGGTATCCCCCTCAAGAGTTTCCAGTACTCAAATCGGGCTAGTTGGACTTCATCACTACCTTTTTTTGTGAGGTGGAGACTTTTTTTTTGAGGTTGAGGTGAAGTTTCCAGCGAACCATCCGATTCACCGTAGCTACCCCAATTAAGACCTCTGTTTTCTCGTAAAGTCGTTCCCGCAATTCGCTTAACGTCGCATCGGGCTGTGCTATGACGAGTTGGCGCAGGATTTCTAACTGTTCAGCATTCAACTTTGTTGCTGTCTGCTCAGTCCGCACCTTGGGGCCTATCATCCCCAATTCTCGATGGCGTTTGAGTAAATTTTGCACAAAACTTAAGGTGACACCAAAGTTTTTAGCCAGTTTTCGTTGGGAAATGTCACCGCAGGCATAAGCATCAACTATTTTTTGACGCAAGTCGAGAGAGTAGGCTTTCATCACCACCAATTATCAGTAGAATTGCTCTCTCCTACTGTACTGAAGTAGACTGATAACCGCTATAATCTATTATTTCTAACCCTATAGCTAGAGAACAAAGCTTGACTATATTGTTAAAATCTAGGTGTTTAGATAACAAATTAGCGACTAATTAAATTTGCTGGTTGAAAAATTTTTAATTAAAGAAAAATTCAATTTGATCAGGAGTCAATAATGAATATGAAGTCTCAAAATTTTCGTAAGTCTGCTAAGTTCTTTGGTGCTATTTTTGGTGGATTAATGATTAGTCTGCCAGTAATTCCTCAAGCAATAGCACAACAATCAGTAGGACAAGAATCTACTCCGAAGATTAACCCCTGTCCTAGAATTTTCTACGAAGAACCACATAATAGTCGGGTTGTGGTGCCGCAAGGATGTCCTCCGAATGCACTAACTCAAAGACTAGCTGCTCAAGGGCTTCTTCCCACCTCTGCTACTCCATCACAAGAGCAAACAAGATTGGGTGTCGGCGGTGAATCTCCAGAAACAGGTGTCACACCATCACGCCCAGCCCCTGGAGCTCAAACTCAACAGCCTTCACCAGGGGCAGTTTCGACCGATCAACCACGACAACTACAACCACGGCAAACTCCCAGCGCGACGATCGCACTGGCAAATGATACAGTTAATATCAGGTTAGTAAATGACACTGCGGCTAATGTAACTTTCCAAGTGATTGGCGATACGGCACCGCGATCGCTACAAGGTAAATCAAATGTAATATTGCAAGGTCTAAGGGCACCAGTAACGGTGACATTTGAACGAGAAGATGGTGGACAGTTGATAGTGACTCCACAAGCTTCTTCAGAGCCAGGAAACTTAGAAGTTAGATTTAACGAAGCCACCAATGCAGCACAGGGCAGAAGTGCTATGAGAATTGAACGAAACGGTTCAGTCTTCTTAAATTAATCAAATTAAGTACGAAAGTAGGGGCAGAAATCGTCCCTATTTTCGCTGAAGCATTTTAGTTAGCTGATCCCGCAATTGGACTTCTTGCTTGCTGTCTTCTAATGTCCGCGCCAGTATAATCGCCCTTTCGTAAAAATTACGAGCAGTTAGGTAATTACCTTGTTGTTTGTATAACTGAGCGTAAGACTCAAAAGATTTTAATTCTTCTCGCAAATTTTGCAATTCTTTAGCGAGTGCCAAACGTTGTCCTAGTAAATCAAAAGCTCTCTCGTAGCGTCCGACAGCAGTGTGAGCTTTCACTAAACCGTCAATTGCCCGTAATTCATTAGTGCGATCGCGATTAGTTTTAGCTGTCCGCATTGCTTCACCATAAGTAGCAATGGTATCCTGATAATTTCCCGATGCTAGGTAAGCATCACCTAAATTATTTAGGGTATTTGCTTCACCGATGGCATCGCCAGTCTGACGGCGGAAAATTAAAGCATTTTCATATAATTTAATCGCCTTGTTATAATCCCCCAACCTGGCAGTTACCAAACCCAAATTGCTCAAAGACAGTCCTTCCCCTTCAATGTTTTTGACACCGTGAGCAATTGTGAGTGCATCTTCAACTGTTTTACCAGCAGCAGCAGATTCTCCTTGTTGCAGGAGAAATGTACCGATATTATTTAGCACAAAAATCTGAGATTGGAAGTCTTTTGTATCACGAGCGATCGCTAATCCTCGTCGTAAAGCATCTTCCGCCTCTTTTGCACTATCAATCTGGATGTAAGCCTTTGCAAGCAAATTGTAAGTCAGACCTTGTGCTTTGAGGTCGCCAATTGAGTGATATAGTTCTAGTGCCTGCAAGCAAGATGCAATTGTTTTATCGGCATATCCTGAAGCGTATTGTTGTTCACCGATACGTAGTAAGCTATCTGCTTCATCTCTTGATTGTCGCCCAACAGAACTATTTAAAGGACGATGGAGTTGTTGCGTAATATCAACCGCACCAGCAGCTATAGGACTCAGCAAAAAAGTAAACAGTAAAAAGCTGTGTAAAAGCACCTGGGGACGAGAAATCACACCTACACAAACTAATTGCCTTGGAAATACAAGCCGTTGTTTCATAAAAATTACCCGTAAAGTTGCGGGTTTAAGTAGAAGGTCTAAGAAGAAGTTTTAAGTTTATAAATTGAAGACAAACAATATACGCATTTACACTTAAGCTAGGATTGAGCTAAATTTTCCCCAAAGTATATGGCGCGGATATCTGTGGGTAATTTGTCCTCTAGCATACGATAGCCTTCCTGAAGAAAATTGGCTACTTCGTTGGGAGCGATCGCTTCTCCTTCGGCTTGCAGATAGGCGGCGATTCTCGTTTCGCTCCAGTGGAAAGTTTGAGACATTAAGACGATTAATCGTAAAACAGGTGGTAGTTGGTCTAATGCCTGTTGTACATAGCACCATAGCGGCGGCGAAGTCGCTTGCAGAGAATAATGAATTGCTTCTGTGGGTGGTAGTTTAATTTCGTTAATACAGAAAGCTGTTATATTAATTAACCAATTTTGCATGGTTAAGGCTGGCTCACCTGATTCAGGGGTGGTTAAATTTAGTCCACCGAGTTCGTAATAGATATGTCGCCAGGTGAGGGCGAACAGATAATCTGCTTGCACGGGCGATCGCGCTGAATGCCGAATTAAGGTATACACTATGGGGCTATAGCGGCAAAAAATCACCGTAAAATACTTTCCAGCATCTGGATGGCGCTGAAACAGAGTCAGTAGTTCTTGATCGCTATGATGAAATAGCGACTTTACCAGAGGGTGATTAGCTTCAGGAAAATGAGGAATTTGCACAAGTCTTTGAGTTGATAGTTGTTAAAATAATTTTGGGAATTGCACTCCCGTAGTTAATCGCATAATATCTTGGTGTTGCCCAGTTTGTAGCCGGGACTCAGACAACTTAAGTTATTGATAAACTAGAAACAAGGACTTAATTTGAGTCTTAATCGACAATTATAAAATCGACTCCCCTATAGAATCCTTATTTGTTCATGGTTATAGCAGTTAGTGTGATGTCGTTTCTCCTCAGTCCCCTTACTTTAGGCTCCTTTCTCCCTTCCTTGCCCTTGGATAGCCTGTTTTCCACCCAAGGCATTATGGTAATGCTGCTAGCAGCTTACGCTGGTGCGATGTGGATGTTCCTCACCAGCGCCCCAAAAGTACACACTGTAATGGTGTCAGATTTGGAGATTGCCCGACAGTTGTATGAAGGGCTGCTAGATTTGCCAGCAGCTGAAGTGCCATTGCACTATTACTACAACTACGAACAAACTATAGGCGCAACTGGGATCGATCCGCTATACATGTCTACAGGGCCGAGTTTGTCAAGCAAAATGATGAACAATGCCACTGAGGGGTTGTGGTATCAATTGAAGAAAAATACCCAGCTACACGTTATTACTGGGGCGAGTTTAGGTAGCAAGAATCAGCAACGCCACGTTTGTTTTGACCACGACTGCCTAGAAATGATTTTAATGCGAGTCGAAACACGCGGTTTGAAATTCAAGATTCGTAACCAGAAACCCCTGAATTTTTTGGTCAAAGATTATGAAGGGCGCGTGATTGAGGTGGCTGAGGTAGCGAATTAGTCATTAGGTTTTAGATTGTTTTAGATTGTGTGGTGCGTAGCTTGCCGTCGTAGGCATCGCGCCACACAATATTTTTTTTAGTAGCTAGGCATAAATAAATTAAAGTTTGTAGTCAGGACTTTAATCGTGATAAACCTTGCTATGAGCAATAAATCGCTCACTAAGAAAAATAAAAAGGGTGCGTTAGGCAAAGCCATAACGCACCCAACTGTTTATATGCTTAAGTAGGTCAACTCAATTGTTCAAACTTGAATTTCCCTTTAATGAACTTGTTAAAGTGTTGACCTTTAGACGGTGCATTGTCTAAGTCTTCCTTGACGCTAGGAGGGACTTTGAAATACTCGTAAACACTTCCACTGTCAAATTCAATAGTCAGTGTTTGAGTTTTTGGTTCATAGCTAAATTGCTTAATAACGCTGCCTTCTGGCTTGAGTAGAGGGAAGGCAATTACATCCCGAATGCTAGCAGAATCAGTTAATAACATTACCAACCGATCAATCCCAATCCCTAAACCACCCGTAGGCGGCATACCGTATTCAAGGGCTGTCAAAAAGTCTTCATCTACACCTTGGGCTTCTAAGTCACCAGCAGCTTTTCTTTCAGCTTGGGCTTCTAGGCGTTCTCTTTGATCGATGGGATCTGTAAGTTCTGAGAAGCTGTTTCCAGTTTCTCGCCCGACGATAAATAACTCAAATCTTTCCACTAAACCAGGTTGAGAACGATGGGGTTTTGCTAAGGGCGAAATTTCTACTGGGTAATCAATTACAAAAGTAGGTTGAATTAAATTAGCTTCTACCTTTTCTTCAAAAGCTAAATTCAGTAACTTACCAATTGATTTGGCTTCATCTATACCAAGAATCCCAGCATTTTTACTTGCTGTTTTTGCTTCTTCCAATGTTTGGAAAGAATTGAAATCTAAGCCTGTAAATTCTTTAACTAAATCGTGCATTGTTACCCGCCGCCAAGGTGGAGTTAAATCTATAGGTTCCCCTTGGTAGGTGATTTGCAATGTGCCGAGTACATCTTGGGCGACAGTGGTGATGATCCCCTCAGTCAGCGCCATCATATCGTTGTAGTCGGCGTAGGCTTGGTAAACTTCAATCGTTGTAAATTCGGGATTGTGTCGAGTCGAAATTCCCTCATTACGGAAAATCCGTCCCAATTCAAACACCTTTTCAAAACCACCGACAATCAACCGCTTGAGATGGAGTTCTGTGGCAATTCGCAGATACAACTCCATTTCTAAAGTGTTGTGGTGGGTGATAAATGGACGCGCATCTGCACCCCCAGCTTCACTTTGCAAAACTGGCGTTTCAATTTCTAGAAAATCTCGCTGTTCCAAATAACGGCGAATCCCAGCAGTAATTTGGGCACGACGGCGGAAAGTTTGCCGCACTTCTGGGTTAACAATCAAGTCAACGTAGCGCTGACGGTAGCGCTTGGCAACATCCGTTAATCCGTGCCACTTGTCGGGTAGGGGTAACAAGGATTTAGTGAGGATAGTATATTGTTTAACGTAGACAGATAACTCGCCCTTTTCAGTCCGTTTAATAGTACCTTTAACTCCCAGGATGTCACCTGCATCTGTGAGTTGTTTTAAATGATTGAAAGCATCAGCATCAATATTTGCCATGCTTTCTTGGATGCGATTTTTATCCAAATAAAGCTGAATTGTGCCAGTTTCATCTTGCAAGGTAAAGAAAGCCAGTTTACCGAAAACGCGACGCGCCATAATGCGTCCAGCGATCGCAACTTCTAAATCAACTTCTTCACCACTGGCTAAATCGGCAAATTGCTCTTGCAACTGCGCTGCATGATGGGTAGATTCCCAACGATAGGCATAAGGGTTAGTCCCTAGCTGCTTGAGTTGTTCTACTTTCTCCAGCCTGGCGGCTCGGATATCTTCTTCCGACATGGTAACGAACTAAATAGGGCAAGATTAATTATAGATGCTGCAAAAGTTGAGAGGAACAGATATTTACACTAAAATCCCCTACAGGCAGCGACAACCCTATGTGTATCTGATTATCTCAAGCGTTGGCGCAGCCCGCCGCAGGCATCGCTAGCGTAAGTTGCCCATTAAATCATCAAAATCCTGTAGAGACACTAAATCTCACGTTTCTTGGTGTAGTTTATCCAAAAACTATGATAGAGAAAATATTATTGATATCCTCGCTGACAAAGGCGCAAAATTTTACTCTACAAGTAAAATCTTTATTTCTGTACGATTTTTAGCGAATGCCTAGACGAAATAGCCTTCATTTTCAAATTAGTAAATTGAACGATCGCCTTTACAAACTCTTGTTGTTCTGGTTGCAAATTCAGCTTTTGTAGGGCTTGATTCATATTATTACCAGCCCGGATATTGTGATTAAGTTGGGCGCGTTGTGATGTGTTTAATACTGTCTCAATTTCCCTGTTTCTTCTCTGGCGCACAGCCTGAAGTTCTTGGCTTTGCAAGGGAGTCAGGTTAATCTCTGACGGGGTGGAGTAGCTTGCCGTTTTGGTAATTTGGGCGAAAATGACACCAGAAGTAACCGGTACAGCTAAGGCAATTCCCGGCATGGAAAGGACAATACTTAGAATAGCTGCGAACACAGAGAGCCGTTTTGTCAATTGAATTGCCATATTCATAAATGCCTACATCTTATTTAACGCTCAGATATAGTTAAGCAGTTTTCAAGTCTCTAATTTTGAATATTGAATTTATCCTACCTTCAAAAGTGCCTTAATGCGGTAAAACTCACATCTTGCATAAATCTTAAGTAGGGCAGGCACTATTTACTTATGCCAGTCCCCGCCCTATGGTGATTACTCCTTAATTACGAATTATCAGGTCTTCTTATTCTGTCGATTTCTCGTTGTAATTCCTCAATTTGACGGCGCAAATTATCTGTTTCATTTGCGGAAGATTCTGCTGCAACATTTACTGAGCCAGAAGCAGGCGATCGCTGATAATTTCCTCGGCGAATTTGCTGGTATTCTTCAGATACTGCCCACGCTCGTAAATAATGCAGGCGTTCAACTGGGAAAGGATGGCTCAACATCGTACCTTGAGCGCCATTGTAAATCAAGAATTTATATATCTGATTTAGTCCATCTTCATCCAGTGCCTGATAATTTTCTGACTGCTTGATAAACTCTTGTAAACTACATTCATTGGCAAATTTTTTACTACCACCAGAGAGTTTCATCATCGTTGACATTACGGGATTCAAGTCATCCATTACCAGTAGTGCGGCGCGATCTGACGATAACTCGGCTTTGCGCCGCCATTCAAAAAAGGCGTAAATCAAGCCTTGGGTTACAAGATTACCGAGGCCAAAGGTCAATTCGCCCAAGGCGGAAGCAGCACTCATCGCCCACATCGCCATTTGAATTAAAATAGTATGACCACATTTAATATGCCCCAGTTCATGGGCTAGCACCGCCCGAATCTCAGCTTCGTCTAGTAAATCTAGTATCCCTGTATTTATGACTATGTAAGGGTTCTCTTGCCCCAGGGCATAGCTATTTGCTTGGGGATCTTGCGAGACAAACAGTGCAGGTTCTGGGTAAATGTCCAAATCTCGGACGCATTCCCGAAACATCTGGTAAATAGTGGAATACTGACGCGGCCCTACTTGGATGGTGTTACCCATTAGATAGACTAATTGAGGGCGTTCGTAGATAAATTCCACAAATTTACGAGCGATTAAATCAAATCCCGGTAAATTTCGTAAAGCTTGCTCGGCTTGGCGATCTAGTGGATGCCTGAAGGCTTCGCTGGAAATTCCTGTGTAAGTTGGCATAATTTAGGAAATTGGGAATTGGGAATTGGGAATTGGTCATTGGTCATTAGCAAAGGACAATTGACAAATGAGAAATGACTAATGACAAAGAACAAGATAATAGAAATGGGGCAATTGGAAGTAAAAATCACTTTGTATGGAATTAAAAGCGTGTGATTGAGGCAGAAGTTCATTTGTCACTACATAACTTTTTGCGATCGCAAGCGGGGTTCCCTTCCTGGCCCCATCATTTGACGATGGCACGGTTGGTAGCACGCGCCTTGCGCCTGGGACGTAGTGCCCTAATTCAAGTAGGAGCGGTTTGTGGCTATCAAGGCCGGTATCGCACTAGTTTTGTAGCATCAGCCCTAATGTGGCATGGCCCTGTAATTATTGTTGCTCAAGAACCAGTGCAGCAACTTCTGCTGCGGATAGAAATTCCCCGTCTACAGCAGTGGCTACCAGCCAATAAATCAATTAGAACAGGTGACGCTTGGCCTGGTGCTGAGTTCCAAGGGCTACTTTTAACCTCTCCAGAAGCTTGGTTAAGAGGACAATTTGCTGGTGGCGATCGCTTTCCCGAAGGCATCCCGACAATTATTGATGGGGTAGACGATCTCGAAGATTGGGTGCGCGATCAACTTACCCAAGATATTCAACCTCATGATTGGGATGAACTCATGCTGGCTTGTCCAAATCAAGCTGAGGCAATTAGCGAAGCACGGATACAACTAACACAAGAACTTTTTCAGCATCCTGTTAATCCATATCACTGCTATCTAATTTCCCAGCCAGAAATAGAGATTTTAAGCCGTCTTTATGCTGCTTTAGATCCAGCAAATCTCCCAGATACTTGGAAACATTTCTGGCAGCAATTACAAACCCTAGACGAAAATCTTTTCCCCCCTGCTTCCCCTGCTCCCCCTGCCTCCCCTGCCCCCCCTCCCCTCTTCTGGGCGACTATTGCCCATCGACAAGGTTTATTTTCTTTGCACTACGCCCCAATGGAATTAAGAGAAATTCTCTCACCCTTGTGGCAGCGACAACCAGTAGTTTTAATTGGCAGTGCCATAGAACCGGAAACAGAGGCTCCTCTTTTTCGACAACGCCTTGGTTTGGAAGATTTGACTTGTCTGAAGTTCTCCTCAGAGAGTCAAGCGGAAGCAATTCAACTTTATGTACCTTATAAATTGCCTCTACCTAACACGCCAGAATTTCAAGCGGCATTTATTCACAAAGTCCGCACGCTGGTTTGTCTAAGTGCTACAGCACCAGGATTAACGGTTGTGTTGGTGGGAGATGTCCCACTCAAGGCTCAAGTGGCGACAATTTTGGCTTCAGAGTTTGGTTCGCGGGTGCAGGTAGAAAAAACTTGTTTAGATGAAAATGGTATTTTGATTAGCGGTTGGGAATTTTGGCGAGAACATCAGCGAGTTTTGCCAGCACCTCATTTGTTAATTATTGCTACTTTACCTTTACCATCTTTAGAAAATCCGCTTGTAGCTGGTAGAGTGGCTCTTTATAAGCGATCACATCAAGATTGGTTTCGTTTATATTTATTGCCGACAGCCTTAAGTGAATTACAAAGAGCGCTCGCGCCAGTCAGAGAAAGTCAAGGCATTGTTGCTTTACTTGATAGTCGTGTAGTTAATCGTAGTTACGGCGCTCAAATTCTTACTGCCTTAAGTCCTCTCGCTCGCATTAACTATCTCGATCCCAGTCTATTTTCTAATACCGATGAGGAAAATTCTGCTTAAAGTCATTCTCATGCCCCATTCCCCATTCCCCATTCCCCAATTGTCTATAGCCATGATTCCTGGCAAGATAAATTTAGAACCTAAGTAAAAATTGAGTTGCTGATTATGGGTGAAGCAAAGCGTCGTAAAACCACACAAGGGGAAACATACGGTCAAGAGACTCGAATCTTGCCTTGGCTTCCCATCACAAAAATTCAAGGCGAACAATTTGTCAGTTGGACAACTCGTGGTGCTTGGATAGGCATTATCCTTATGGTTATAGGATGGGCAACTATCCGTTTTATCGGCCCAGCCTTCGGTTGGTGGCAAGTAGTTTACTAAATCCTACTTTTAATCTTCTCGCTCCAAGAAACCTTGAATCTTACTCCCCTTCCCTTGTAGGCTATCTATTAGTCTTATTTTTAAGTGAGTTGTAGTTTTGTTGATAAAGATCCGAGTAATGGATAGCCTGCAAGCAAGGAGGGCATTAAAAGGAGCCAGTACGGTCTTTTCCCAAAGGGAGAGGCTAGCACTAAGGCGTTTGCCCAAGTGAGCAACTGGCGTGAGGAGTGCAATGGCTTTGGGAATCATAACTATTACCCGCCGCACATGATTGCTACGAATTATGAATTAGCCCGATCGCAATAAACTTCACCAAAGCTATGATCGGCATGAATTTCAACCACTAGATCAACTACTGTTACATCTTTTACCAACGGCTTGATAAATAATTCCGGGTGAAGCGATCGCCAAAAATAATTGACAAATTGCTCTATCTCTGCATTGCTCATCCCTGACTTACCCGCAGCGATCATTTGCTGTTCTGCCTGTTTGCGCCACTCCAAAGAACAGCGATAATCGGTTGGATATAGCAAAATTAAGCTGTCCAATCGATCCCATAGTGGTAAATAATCGTGGAGGCGAAGATTCATATCACGAGCAAATGCTTTATCTTCATCTGTGACAATTGGCGGTGGTGCAGTATCAAATACATCTGGGTTAATTGGTCGCACACCCACAAACCAACCTTCAAATAGTACAATATCTATATCTGTAACCATTTCTGAAGTAGTGCGATCGCCAGCGCCTTTGTATGCAGATTTATCAAATCGGGGAACCATAACTGAACTTTGCGACTGACGAATCCGATCTAGTACATCTAAGCCTAAATCTACATCGTGGGTTCCTGGTGGGCCGCGCCAAATCAAGCGGGGATCTTGTTGTGTTAAAACCAAGCGATCGCTGTAAGTTTTATATAAGTCATCCAAAGATAAACTCAGAGTCCGGTATCCCAACTGATTCAGAATCAAACTGAGAACCTTAGACATTGTAGTTTTACCAGTGCCTTGTCCTCCTAATATTCCCTGAATCAGAGGGCGTTCTAACTGTTGGCGCTGCGATGCTAGTTTGATCCCCAAAGGCAGCCACAAGTCCCATAAAATCTGTAACATTTCCTTGGGTTCGATTTGGAGGGTAGTTTGGCAGAATTGGCTAAAAGCTGGGAAGACAGATTTTAGTAAATGCGTTCGAAAAGCGATCGCTTCATCGACATTTTCCGGCACAATCCCAAAAGCTTTAGCTCTTAACTTATCTGCTAGTGCTACTTCTCTTGCTTGCTGCTGCCAAGTTTCGGTTACAGTTTCTGAAATTAAAATTTCACCCAGCCACAAACTCATAATTTCCCCTTATACCCCTCTGTCCCCCTGCCCCACTTCGGCTACGCTCAGTGACCACCTGCCCTTTGCCTGTTCTCACGATCCCAACTTAAAGGCTTCGAGAAACAGGCTGTAGGTGAAACCAACTTTGAGGAGATTTAGAGAGTCTACCAAGAGCGATCGCTTGCTAAAAAAGCTCTGACTGTAAAATATCCTACTGGTAACTTCCGTTAACACTACTAAAAAACCAGCTACCACAATATCTAATTCTGCCCGTTGACCAGCTGTAGTGGAAACTGCGTTTCCCAGAAAAAAACCAAACAAAAAACTAATTATCAGCAACGATAATCGCCGCCAAGGATTTAAAAACCATTGCCTCAAGCGTGTAGCAATGGCATCCAACAAGTTATTCAGACGAGTGTTTTGCATCAGGTAGACTTCTGGGAAAAAGTCAAGATATCTTGAAATATCTTTATATTATTAAAAAATATATTGGTTGTAGCCTAAGCTTATTTGTTAATATTATAGATATATGCTGGGTTTCCAGCGTTAATTGAAATTTCCACATCTTATCATCTTTAAGGAAGCACAGGCGGTTTCAAGGCTGCTTGTTCTAACCCAAGATGAAATATATTTATCATTTGGGCTGGCAAAAGACACTTTGTTGTCTCTGCTAGTGTTTTCACGATATTTTCACTTTTTTATACAAATACATTGGCTGGTTCGGTATATAATTTTCTTTTTTTATCCAAGCCTACGGTCAATACACAAAGCAATTAGTGTCTGTAACTGTTGTTTTTCAGGCATCAATGAAATAATTTCCTCCAAATATTTTCTAAGCAAAATGATACTTATAATACATTGATGTGTTTAATCTGAATAAAATCTATCTTAAGCTACTTTTCATAATTGTCTTTCGTGATAATAGGCTACTATTTGGTCAAGCCTAGACAAAATATTTATTTCTAAAAACTATCAATATGAAATCTTTAGTGTATCGTAACGTGGGTGTTACAGCTTGTTGCTTGGGACTGCTTGTTTCTCTGGTGGGATGCTTTGGAGTGAGTGTATCCTTTGAGTCCACAAACCCAGATACATCTTCACAACTGCCAAGTGAAACTCAAGAGTGGGAGACAACTTTATCTAAACCTGTTTCACCTGAAAAAGGTATTTCCGCTAATCTATCTACTCCAAGCAATCAAGTAGAACATAGTAATAAAGAGAATACTTATCCTGTCTTAGCAGAGCGTGATAAATCAGCTAGCATTGCTAAGAATCAAGGGACTTTGCGGATGAGCAATCAAACAAATCAACCTGTACGCCTAGCTCTACTGGCGCGACAGTCGGTAGCAAAAGGCTCTGGTACTAAACAGGCTAACTACGATGTACCGGCACATTGGGATTTTGCTCCTCAAGAAGGCAGTGAGAAGGGACTGGTTCTATCCCTACCTCAAAATAATTTGAAGCTGGAGAAGGGAGATATTCTAGTTGCCTTCGCACAAGATGGCTCCCGTCGTTATTGGGGCCCCTATGTTGTCGGTGAAACTCAATTACCTAAATGGAATTCCCAAAACAGAGAATGGCAACTAGTGCTGAGTCCATAATCTATAGCAATCAGAATTGATTTTCTGTTTGAAAATGTGCTTATTAAGAGTTATGAAAAACTACAACCTGTAGGAGCAATTTATGTATTGTCCCTACGTTAATCAAGTACAGCTTCACATAGAATCGGTATGAAGATTGCTAAATAGTTACCATAGAGAAATTCTGCATTTAGCCTTGTAGATTGACTTTTGTTTCATTTATTTTTACTATTAAACCCCATTATGGTATATGGCTAGAATAAATACGCTCATCTGATGTTGCTAATAAATAGAGCAATAGGGGCAATCTCGGAAAAACGACTTATTAAGCGTGCTCATTACATTGTTTGAAGTTATGTAGCCTTTTGATTACGGCCTATCAAACACTGCGGTAAACTATGCGTTGATTATGATTCTTTCGCAGAGAAGAACACTCGAAAGGAGCCGTTTTTTCAATGTCTCATTCCGTCAAAATCTACGATACCTGCATTGGTTGCACCCAATGCGTCCGCGCTTGCCCTACTGATGTACTTGAGATGGTTCCTTGGGATGGCTGTAAAGCTGCTCAAATTGCCTCTTCACCCCGTACAGAAGACTGCGTGGGCTGTAAGCGCTGCGAAACCGCTTGTCCCACCGACTTTTTGAGCATCCGGGTTTACCTGGGCGCTGAAACAACTCGCAGTATGGGTCTGGCTTACTAAAAAGCTGGTGCCGAGTGCTGAGTGCTGAGACAAAAAGAAGTAAATCAAAAAAGCTAATTTCTTGATTCTTCACTCAGAACTCGGAACTCGGAACTTAAGACTTTGAAGTGTGTCAATATCAAGCACCTTTAGCATCGTAGAGTGGACACTACCTGCTTTACGAAATTTTAATTTTAGATTGGGGATAAAAATCTCTGGGTACTTAAATCCTAGAAGCGTATTTGTACTGTCAGGTCAAAAGCTGACTGTGAATCTGCTTTAAAAGCCCAAAATCCATAACAATACCTAGTGGTAGAGGGAGTAATATTACTCCCTTTTTTCTTTGCAAAACGTCGAGTTTGTGCCAAACACTATACTGGATTTAATCATCCTGAAAAAAAGTGGTGTGAACAATGTGCGGAATTGTTGGATATATAGGCACTCAAGCGGCGACAGACATTTTATTGGCTGGGCTGGAAAAACTAGAGTACAGGGGCTACGATTCTGCTGGAATCGCCACTGTTTGGGAAGGTGAGGTGAATTGTGTGCGGGCAAAGGGCAAACTGCATAACCTGCGTTCTAAGCTAGAACAAATAGAAGCCCCCGCCCAGATTGGTATTGGTCATACTCGTTGGGCAACTCATGGTAAGCCAGAAGAATACAACGCCCATCCCCATTTAGATACGGCAAAGCGAGTGGCGGTGGTGCAAAATGGCATTATTGAAAATTACCGCGACTTACGCGAAGAACTCAAAGCAAAAGGACACCAGTTTGTTTCTGAAACTGATACTGAAGTAATTCCACATCTCATAGCCGAATTTTTAAAGAATATTCCCCCCTCATCTTCCTCTTCTCCCTTCTTGGAGGCAATTCGCCAAGCCGTTAACCACTTGCAAGGGGCATTTGCGATCGCAGTTATTTCTGCGCACTACCCCGATGAATTGATTGTTGTTCGCCAACAAGCACCCTTAGTAATTGGTTTTGGGCAAGGAGAGTTATTTTGTGCCTCTGACACCCCTGCGATCGTTGCCTACACCCGTGCGGTACTACCTTTAGAAAATGGCGAAATTGCCCGTCTCACTCCTTTAGGCGTTGAGATTTACAATTTTGCTGGCGATAGGTTGAAAAAACAACCCCGACTGCTTAACTACAATCCTGCAATGGTAGAAAAGCAGGGATTCAAACACTTCATGCTCAAAGAAATTCATGAGCAACCAGGAGTAGTAAGAGCTAGTTTAGACGCTTACTTTAATCCAGCCGAATCTACCGAATCGCCAATCAATCTTGGTTTACCTGGAGATTTATACACCGATTTAGAACAAATTCAGATCCTTGCCTGTGGTACTAGTTGGCACGCAGCATTAATCGGAAAATATTTAATCGAACAATTAGCAGGAATTTCCACTCAAGTACATTATGCTTCTGAATATCGTTATGCACCATCACCCGTGACGGCTAACACGTTGATTATCGGTGTTACCCAATCAGGTGAAACAGCCGATACCCTAGCAGCTTTGGCGATGGAAAAAGAACGTCGCCAAGGGAAAGAACCTAAATATCAAGCGCGACTACTGGGTATTACTAATCGCCCCGAAAGCAGCCTTGGTCATCTAGTGCCGCATGTCATCAGTACCTTAGCAGGAATTGAAATTGGGGTAGCGGCGACAAAAACTTTTACCGCCCAACTGATGGCGTTTTATGCTTTGGCATTGGATTTAGCTGCTCGTCGTCAGACTGTTTCAAAAGACACATTAGATAAAATTATTAATGGGTTGCGACAGATTCCTAAAGAAATTGAAGCAACTTTGGAAAGTCAGGAACGTTTAACTGAACAGCTAGCCCACGAATTTGCCGAAACCCAAGATTTCATTTTTGTGGGAAGAGGAATTAACTTTCCCATTGCTTTAGAAGGGGCGTTGAAATTAAAAGAAATCAGCTACATTCACGCCGAAGGGTATCCGGCTGGAGAGATGAAACATGGTCCGATCGCGCTTTTAGATGCGAAAGTACCAGTAGTGGCGATCGCAACTCCTGGTAGTGTATACGAAAAAGTTATTTCTAATGCTCAAGAAGCCAAAGCCAGAGATTCTCGGTTAATTGGCGTAACTCCCGTCAACGATGGCGAAGCCGCGGAAATCTTTAACGATCTTCTTCCCATCTCTCATGTGGAAGAGTTAATTTCTCCGATTCTGACAGTAGTTCCACTGCAATTATTGGCTTATCATATTGCCGCCCGTCGCGGTTTGGATGTCGATCAGCCTCGGAATTTGGCCAAATCTGTAACGGTGGAATAGTTTATTAATAGAGGTAGTAGCGTTTAAACGCTACTACATGATTTTTTGAGGTAGTCTTCAAAAAAATCCTTTATTTAAAAGTAGCGCGATGACACAAACAACTACAGAGCGTCTATACTCTTTTGAAGAATATCTCGTTTATGACGATGGTACTGATAGCCGCTATGAACTGGTGGATGGAAAACTAGAACTCATGAATCCACCAACTTTTAGACATTTACTGTTGGCTAAATTCCTTGAACAGACGTTTGACACAGAAATTAATCGCTTGAGTTTACCTTGGCTATGCTTTAGAGAGGCGGGGGTAAGAACGGGATGGCGTAAGTCAAGATTGCCTGATGTTTATGTTGTCACGGCTGAACAGGTGATGGAATTCCTTGATGAGTCTGCTGTTTGTCAGTCTGCGCCGATGTTAGTAGTGGAAGTTATCAGTCCTGATTCAGTGAAACGCGATTATCGGTATAAACGTTCTGAATATGCAGCGTTAGAGATTCCTGAATATTGGATTGTAGATCCAATAGAGTCAAAAATTACGATTTTATTGTTGTCAGAGGGATTATACGAGGAAAAAGAGTTTAGCGGGAGTCACCAAATTGTGTCTGCAACCTTCCCGGAAATTGCGCTTACAGTTGAACAAGTTTTAGCTGCGGGTAATGTTGGTTAGAAAATAGGATGCTTAGGTTGGGCTGCGCCTACGCAATACTTAGTAGTGTTTACGCAAAAGTTATTTTAGTCAATCAGCCAAGAAATTCAACAAGTGAAAATATTACATCATCTCACGATAGCCGTTCGCGCTAGCGTCTCTAAAGGAGAAGGCTTATACTTCGCTTATCGCCATCGCTTCTGCTAGTGCTGACAACAGCATCAAACTCTGGGATGCGGCTACTGGTAACCAAATCACCACTCTCAATGGGCATAGCGATGCGGTCAATAGCGTAGCATTTAGCCCCGATGGCAAGACCATCGCTTCTGCTAGTTCTGACAATACCGTCAAACTCTGGGATGCGGCTACAGGTAAACAAATCACCACCCTCAACGGGCATAGCGATACGGTCTGGAGCGTAGCATTTAGCCCCGATAGCAAGATCATCGCTTCTGCTAGTTCTGACAATACCGTCAAACTCTGGAAGATGTACCCAAATAACCTAGAAGATTTAATCGTCTACAGTTGCAATAAGCTACGTGGTTATTTACAATCAAATCCCAATGTGAGCGATAAGCACCTCTGCGATGGCATTGGTACAAAGAGCAATTAGAATGTTCCCTTCGACTCCGCTCAGGGAACGCGCCTTCTGAATTTTCATTCATCATCCTTGTAAAACTTGAACAGGAGTCAACTTTAGGTCAGCAAATACCAGTAAAGCGATCGCCCCAAAATCCCAAAAGTGCGATGGCTACGCCCGCACTTCGACAAAGCTCAATGACCACCGCAGGCATCGCAGTACCAGTAATTGATTTCTTTAAGCAAAACGTTCCCTAAACAAAACGTTCCCTGAGCGAAGTCGAAGGGAACACTTTGCTTAGGGAACACTTTTTTAACTAGAAAGCGATCGCGCAAATCAATGTTATGGCTTATATGTACATTCTTGAATGTGCTGATGGTAGTTACTACACGGGTAGTACAAAGGATCTTGAGCGGCGGCTGTGGCAACATCAACAAGGTGAGGGCGCAAACCATACGGCAAAACGATTGCCTGTGAAGCTAGTTTTCTGCGAGTATTATCAGTGCGTAGTGGATGCTTTTGAGCGTGAGAAGCAAGTGCAAGGTTGGAATCGAAAAAAGAAGCAAGCTCTGATTTCAGGGGATACAAATTTGTTGCATAAGTTAGCTGAATGTCAAAATGAAACTCATTACAGTAGATTAACTCGCTTCGACACTTAAACACTTCGTTCAGGATACCCTTCGACTTACTTCGACTACGCCCTTCTCTACGAGAGGCTGCGCCAACGGCTACGCTCAGGACAAGCTCAGTACAAGTCGCTCAGGGTACTTTTCGACTTCGCTCAGTTTACCTTCCCTGTAGCAGCTTCCGCCTTCCTTGCAGCAACTTCCGTTTTCACGTTTCCGTGTTTTGCGTAGCCTGGAGCAACTTCCGCGATCATTGCAGCAACTTCCATCTTCACGTTTCCGTGTTTCGCGTAACCTGGAGCAACTTCCGCGATCGTTGCAGCAACTTCCATCTTCACGTTTCCGTGTTTCGCGTAGCCTGGAGCAACTTCCGCGATCGTTGCAGCAACTTCCGTCTTCACGTTTCCGTGTTTTACGTAGCTTGTAGTAACTTCTGCTTTGACTGAGGTTTTTTCTCAAAAATCAACAATTTTACGTATGACAACCTTTTCCAAAATTGTCCACTATAGAGTTATCAGTAAATTGGAAAATGAGTATTAAATATGGCGAGACTAAAACGCAACTCACGTACTCTTGGCAAAGCTGAAGTACGTTTAGCAAGCATTAAATCAATAAGTCCAACTCTTGATGTTGGAGAGGGATTAACAGTCAAAGATTATACTGAAAAAATCGCAAGCCTGAGAAAATCTCTAGAAGCATACAACACCACTCTCTCTACTATTGATGTCTTACGAACCCAAATCATTGAAAATGAACAAGATTTAGCAGACTATTCTGAAAAAATCTTAAGTGGGATTGCTTATAGGTTTGGTAATAATAGCCATGAGTATCAGATGGCTGGAGGGACTCGGAAAAGCGATCGCAAGCGTGCTGTGCGTCAAAGCTTAGTTTTACCGAAGTAAGCGCGATTAAAGGCGATCTATGCGATCGCCAGAAATTACTGATTTAGCTTAAAAACTATTTTTAATTAGGAACATACAAAGACACAAACAAAAGAATACATAATTAAAGTTCATCTGTGGTTTTTTGCCTTAAGTCTCATGAATCGCCAGCTAGCTATTGAAGAACCGATATTTTCTCATCTACCAGTGTTACCGCAAGAAGTAATTGCAGGTCTAGCGATATCTCCCGGAGGTCATTATCTTGATACGACGGTAGGCGGTGGAGGTCACAGCCGTTTAATTTTAGCAGCTGCACCAGATGTAAAATTAACGGCAATTGATCAAGATGAGGATGCTTTAGCAGCAGCGAGGAAAGAATTAGCAGAGTTTGGCGATCGCGTACAATTTATTTACAGCAATTTTGCTGACTACGAATTTCCCCCTAATACTTTCAATGGTATTCTCGCCGATTTAGGGGTAAGTTCTTACCATTTAGACCAAGCAGAACGGGGTTTCAGCTTTCGCCAAGCTGCAAATTTAGATATGCGAATGGATCGAGGGCGATCGCTAACTGCTGCTGATGTGATTAATAATTGGGATGAAGCAGAATTAGCTGATATTTTCTTTAAGTACGGTGAAGAGAGATTATCGCGGCGCATTGCTCGTCGGATTGTAGAACGGCGACCGTTGCACACAACCACAGAATTGGCTGATGCGATCGCTTCTTCAGTTCCCCCCAAATACCGTTATGGGAGAATTCATCCCGCTACCCGCGTTTTTCAAGCTCTGCGAATTGTCGTCAATGACGAGTTAAAATCTCTAGAAACCTTTTTAGATAAAGCACCAAATGCCCTTGTCCCTGGTGGCAAAATTGCCATTATCAGTTTTCATAGTTTGGAAGATCGCCCGGTGAAGCATGGTTTAAGAAATTCACCTTTATTAAAAGTTTTGACAAAAAAACCAATTATTGCACGAGACGAGGAAATTAGTCAGAATCCGCGATCGCGATCGGCCAAACTCAGGGTAGCCGAAAGAGTTCTGAATATTGAATAAGGGGGATGAGTGGATAAAGAGGCAGGGGAGCAGGGGAGGTAGGGGGACAAGGGGGACAAGGGGGAATTATTGAATAAGTCTCTCCCTTGTCTTCCCCCTCTACCTTGTCTCTTCTTCATGCCCAATGCCCACTTGCCCTGAGCGGAGCCGAAGGGATGCCCAATTCCCAATTCTCAATTCCCAATTCCCTAAAACAACAATCTGCTAATCTAGCGTTGTTGAAGAGTTGAAAAATAATAGATGGAAATTAGTAATCTGTTTACAGCAGGTGGCATAGTTATGTGGCCTCTGCTGGCATTCTCTTTGTTAGGTGTGGCGCTGATTATCGAGCGGATCATCTTTTGGGTAAGAATAAATAATCGCCAAAATAAGGTAGTGCGAGAGGTGTTACAGTTTTATCGCCTTGATAATGTAGTTAGTGCTTTAGATAAGTTGCAAAAGAATGCTGATTTACCCATTGCCCGAATTTTTTTAGCAGCTTTAGAATTAGAAGAGCCGACACCAGAGGAATTTCGTTTGGCATTAGAAAGTGAAGCACAAGCCGAAATTCCCTTACTTAAGCGATCGCAAAACATTTTTGAGACAATTATTGGTCTTGCGCCGTTGTTGGGACTTCTCGGCACTGTCTTAGGATTAATTAACTCCTTTGCCTCTCTAAATCTTGGAGATGTGGGAGGTACTAAAACAACAGGTGTCACATCTGGGATTAGTGAAGCTTTAGTATCCACAGCATCAGGATTAGTAGTAGCAATCTTTACACTATTATTTGCTAATACTTTCCGGGGACTCTATCAGCGCCAGATAGCTTGGATTCAAGAATATGGTGGACAGTTAGAATTACTCTACCGCCGTCGCTACGAAAGAGGCGATAAATCCCATGCACCTACCAGATGAAGCGAAACTGGATAATTGTAAATTAGCAATCGGTAATTGGGATTAGTTTACTACTTGTTACCAATTTTGCTCTGCAATTTTTGACTCTATATAGTGTTCTAAAATAACAAATAGCTTTTTCGCTACACTTTTTGAGGGAATATTCCATGACTATTTGGGTAAATGAGCAAATTGATCCGTCTGGGATGATTCATGCCTGTATTGCTACTTGTAATGAATCTCAAGCTAAAGAGTGTCATGATTCCTTCCAGAATAATTTGACCGAGAAGCAAAAGGCAGCAGGTTGGATAGCGCAATTGCGGACAGTTAATTCTTGGGATGAAGTGCCGGTGAATTCTTTAAAACTCAATTAATTGGGTGAGATGGAGTTAATTTTTTGGGGTTTTAATCGAACGGATTTCAGGAGCGTAGGCGTAGCCAGCTAGATGCATCGCTTGTCTACACTTATGCTAATGCCTACAGGGATCGCAGCAAATCCCATAAACACAGGTTAATAAAGGATAAAATTCGGATTAAAATTCTAAAATTATTAGCAAATGCTTCTAAAAAAAGTAACATGAAAAAGGAAAATGATGATTTTTCTGAACTTTTAAGAGCTATCATCTATACCGTAGATTAAATTTAAAAACTTGTATAAGTCAAATCAATTTAGTGAACTATCCCAAGGTTTACACTTCGGAGCAAGCCTGTCCTATTAATTTAGTTGGCGAAACGGGACAAGCGGTTCAAATTTCAATTCATGCTCCCAGTCAATATATCTGTGCCAACTGCGAACGGATATTACCAGATTGGAAACGGCAGCCATTTTTAAGAGTAGTGATTGTCTTACAGCGATCGCGTTATCAATTAGTCAAAAAGACGGCAGAAGTAGAGACAGAGAAAGAACGCTTACGAGAAAAGTTTATGCGATTTGGCTGTGATTTAGCATTTAATCTGCGCGATCGCGGCTATTTAACAGACTTAATCGACCCTCGTACAGGCTACCCTTTACTGTCTCATCCCGGAGCAATTCCCCACGACGACACAGCAGTTGTCAAAGCTTTACTTAATTATCCAGTGATTAAAAATCAATGCCGTGTACTAGTGCATCCTGAATGGGGTGCAGCAGTTTATCCTAGCATTTTGATATCAGAAGCTCCGCCAATTTTGATCGAATGGGTTGCAAAAGGTATAGCATCCATGCATGGGTGGAAAGAAATTGATCGTTAATTGGGAATTGGGAATTGCGAATTGGTTATTTGTCCCTCATATCTTTATGTATGTTAGAAATGGGTATGTAAGGACGCATAGTAACACCTGTGTCTCCAGATAACTTCTTCCAGAAAACTAGGACTGTTGAAGCTTCTAATAGTGCGGCTTGCTACTTCCCTCTCATGAGTGAAACTACTTATAGAAAAAGGGAACGGGGAACTGCTAAAAAGAAATAAAAGTGTACTGAGTTTTTTTCAGAAATCAAATATGAGTCCTAATAGCTAATCAAATTGACAAATAGACTTTGGTTTTACAGGACAATTTTTGGGTGCAAGCGAGTTATTCTTAATATTAAGAAAAGTCAATTTTGTCAGAGCGGATAAAGGCTTGATATTGCTGATTTCATTTGAGTTAAGGGAGAGTTCAGTCAAATTAGTCAGAGCAGATAAAGGCTTGACATCGCTAATTTTATTTGATTCAAGAGAGAGAAAAGTCAATTTTGTCAGAGCGGATAAAGGCTTGATATCGCTGATTTCATTTGAGTTAAGGTAGAGATAAGTCAAATTAGTCAGAGTGGACAAAGGCTTAATATTGCTGATTTGATTCTCGCGCAGGGAGAGAGAAGTTAAATTAGTCAAAGCAGACAAATGCTTGATATCGCGGATTTCATTTGAGCGGAGAGAAAGAGCAGTCAAATGAGTCAGAGTGGACAAAGGTTTGATATCGGTGATTTCATTTGTCCCGAGGTCGATAGAAGTCAAATTAGTCAGAGCAGACAAAGGTTTGATATTACTGATTTCATTTATGCCAAGGTCAAGAGAAGTCAATTTTGTCAGAGCAGACAAAGGCTTGATATCGCTGATTTTATTTGAGTGGAGGGAGAGAGAAGTCAATTTTGTCAGAGTAGATAAAGGCTTGATCTCGCTAATTTCATTGAAATTGAGGTCTATAGAAGTCAAATTAGTTAGAGCAGACAAATGCTTGATATCACTAATTTTATTTGAGCCGAGGTCAAGAGAAGTCAATTTTGTCAGAGCAGACAAAGGCTTGATATCACTGATTTTATTTGAGTTGAGGTTAAGAGAAGTCAAATTAGTCAGTTTTTGGTTAGCCTGCTTGCAGTTTTGAGTTTGGGCTTTTTCTAAAAGAACTTCAACAGTATGTTTTGTCTGTGAAGGTAAAGTTGATTTCTGCTCACACCAATCTGTAAAGCTTTTGGGAGTTGTCAGAGGAGCAGCAATAGCCTGTGTGGTGTAAAATCCCAAAGTAAAAGTGTATATTGTGGTGATGCTAAATGTAAGTTTCATCGCATGAAATTATACTTTTAATGTATGCAATTACACTATACATAGATTATTTAAAGCTTGGTATAAAAAACTAGCTATTTTTCGGTCGTCGCAATTTCTGAGAACCAATTGGGCCGAGGATTTGGTTTAGGCTACGCAACTGTTCTGCTGTACCCATACCGATTAGCCGATCGCCCGGCATTAACACCGTATCGCCTGTGGGGCCACCAATTAAAGTCCCATCAGCGCGGCGAATTGCCAGAACTAATGCCCCAGATTGCGATCGCAATCTCGCTTTTTGCAAACTCTGACCCACAAAAGGACAAAAAGCCGGGTCGAGTAAAAATTCTTCCATATATAACTGACGGTCTGCACCTGTCAGAATCCCGTCTACAAAATCTAACACTTGGGGTCTGAGTGCCGCAGCAGCCATGCGCTTCCCACCAGTAATATAGGGGGATATCACTTCATCTGCACCACCGCGTCGTAACTTCTGTAAAGCTTCTTCTGTACTTGCGCGGGCAATCACCCGAATTCCTGAGTTCAGTGTTTTGGCTGATAAAACTATATATAAATTTTCGGCATCGGAAGGTAGGGCTGCAACAATACACATCGCCCGTTCAATACCAACTTTCAGAAGCGTATCATCTAGGGTAGCATCACCTTGGAATGCTGTATAACCTTCTGCTTGCGCCCTTTGCACAGATTCCATATCAGCATCAATCACTACAAAAGGTACGCCTTCTGCCTGAAATTCCTTAGCAATTTGACGACCAGTACGGCTAAATCCACAAATGATGTAGTGTTCTGACAGGGATTCCATTAACCGCCTCTGTTGCTGTAGCCGAATTCCTTCTTGAAAGTAGCCTTGAATGATCGCTTCTGTAAATCTGTTGACAATGTAACCGATATTAACCACACCCAACAAAATCAGGGCAATCGTAAACAATCGTCCTCGGCTACCTAGTGGATGAGTCTCACCGTATCCCACAGTCGCTAGAGTGATGACTGTCATGTAAGCCGCATCTTCCCATGCCCAGCCCTCCACTAATGAGTACCACGAAGTGCCAATAAGGAAAACACCGCCAAGAGCGATCGCCCCGGCCATTAACTCCTTTTGGATACGTTGATATTTTTGCTCAAGTGTTGAAAATGAAGTAACAATAGTACTTTTAACCTACTTTTTCTAGTTTTCTGCTAACTTTTTAGTATATTTAAACTCAGTTTGACTTTGAGGATTAACTGATGACTCAAGCCCTACAAAGAAAACTAGTTACGTTTGAAGAATTTATCACTAAATACCCTGATAACTCAAATAAACGCTACGAATTGCACGATGGAGTAGTAATTGAGATATCACCACCGATAGGCGACCATCAGGAGATTATTTTATTTTTAATTGAGAGATTTATTTTAGAATATACCCGACTGAAGCTGTCTTATGGCTGTTCCAAAACAGCATTCGTAAAACCATCTGAAAGTGAATCTGCTTATTTACCAGATGTGTTGTTGTTAAACCGCCCCAACCTAGTAAATGAACCTTTGTGGAAAAAAGAATCCACTCTTACTCAAGCAGAGTCAATTCCTTTGGTAGTTGAGGTCGTAAGTACAAACTGGAGAGATGATTATTTTACAAAATTGGGTCGTTATCAAGAAATCGGCATTCCTGAATATTGGATTGTAGACTATGCAGCACTGGGAGGCAGACGATTTATAGGCAACCCCAAACAGCCGACAATATCGATTTATTCACTAGTTGAGGGTGAATACCAACTCGACCTATTTCGTGGAAGCCAATCCATCCAATCACCCACTTTCCCAGAATTGGATTTAACGGCAGAGCAGATATTTAATGCTGGTAATATTTAAACGGCATTTTTTGAACCGATCAAAATACCTGAAAGTCTTGTCCGTACTTGAATACGTCGATTTTATTTAATGCTTTTTTTAATTAAAGCCACACTTCATACTTCATTCTGTAGCAAAAAATGAAGTATGAAATGTGAGCTATAAACGTTAACTTAAAAAGAAGTACGAGTTGTGCTGGATAAAAAGTAATTTTTAAGGATTTCTAGCAAACTAGTAAATAACTATATAATGAAAAACTTTCAGGAGGAGCGGTAGTGAGCCTACAAACTCTCGTTGACCAAGCCACCATCCCCCCAGATTCAGGGTCTGTAGCATCTAGTCCCTTTGATGCAGATAGCTTTAATGAAGCTGTCATGTCTACCTACGGTCGGTTTCCCTTAGCCTTAGAACGGGGTGCTGGATGCCGGGTTTGGGATACACAGGGACGAGAATATCTGGACTTTGTAGCGGGAATTGCCACTTGTACTTTGGGACACGCCCACCCAGTTATGGTAGAAGCGGTAACACGCCAAATCCAAAAGCTGCATCACGTCTCTAATTTGTACTATATTCCCGAACAAGGTGAATTGGCAAAATGGCTTGTTGAACATTCTTGTGCCGATCGCGTATTTTTCTGCAACTCTGGGGCTGAAGCCAACGAAGCCGCTATTAAGCTGGCGCGGAAATATGCTCACACAGTATTAGAAATTGAAAAACCAATTATTCTAACCGCCAATGCGAGTTTCCACGGCCGGACTTTGGCGACTATTACCGCTACAGGACAACCGAAGTATCAAAAGTATTTTGATCCTTTGGTTCCTGGATTCCACTACGTAAATTACAACGATATTAACGCTGTGGAAGTGGCGATTAGCGAGTTAGATGAAGGCGATTATCGAGTAGCAGCAATTCTGATTGAGCCATTGCAGGGAGAAGGCGGTGTGCGTCCAGGAGATGTTGCCTATTTCAAAAAGCTGCGGAAAATTTGCGATGAAACTGGCATTTTATTGATTTTTGATGAAGTGCAAGTTGGTATGGGACGCAGTGGCAAATTATGGGCTTACGAACATCTTGGCGTTGAACCGGATATCTTCACCAGTGCCAAAGGCTTAGGTGGCGGTATTCCCATTGGTGCAATGATGAGTAAGAAATTCTGCGATGTTTTTCAACCAGGGGAACACGCCAGCACCTTTGGCGGCAATCCTTTTGTGTGTGGTGTAGCACTCAGTGTTTGCCAGACATTGGAACGGGAAAATATTTTGCAGAATGTTCAAGACAGGGGCGAACAGTTGCGAACTGGATTAAAAGCGATCGCAGCTAAATATCCTCAGTACATTGGCGAAGTTCGGGGTTGGGGTTTAATCAACGGTTTGGAGTTGCGAGCCGATATTCAACTAACCGCAGCCGATG
Source organism: Nostoc sp. TCL240-02 (assembly GCF_013343235.1). GTDB lineage: Bacteria > Cyanobacteriota > Cyanobacteriia > Cyanobacteriales > Nostocaceae > Nostoc. The sequence goes on from NZ_CP040094.1 coordinate 620,396, forward strand.
TCGTCAATGCTGCCATCAACGAAGGTGTATTGCTTGTACCAGCCGGGCCAAAAGTAGTTCGATTTGTACCACCGTTAATTGTCACAGAAGCAGAAGTAAATACTGCCTTGCAAGCTGTGGAAAATGCGATGTCTAACGACAAGCCGTAGGGCGGCTACGCAAATCTTACCAAATAGAATATTGTTTGTGTAGAGACGTTGTAATGCAACGTCTCTTTTCATTCTGGAGAAATTTCCCGATAAGCTTGCCGACACTGTTCATAATTGTCTGGCAAAATCTCGGCATTACCAAAACATAATTGTTCGTGAGTAGTAATTAAAGTTTCGTAAGGCTGTATGGGAGTCACAGCCGATCGCAGCAATTGCAGATATTCTCCATCTGTACGGCTGAGTTTGTGGGGTGCGATCGCTTTTTGATGCAACTGCTGCAACATTGCTAAATAAATACAACGGCAAGCCTCACGGTAGTTACCTTGACGATAAAATTCTTGCGATCGCTCCAACAAAAGCGCTATGGATGACTCACTAGAGCGAGTTTTTGCACGAAAATTAGTCAGATTGCCACTTCTATTCAGCCAAGAATATACATAAGGGCTGAATTCCCGCCATAATTGCCAACCCACCCAAACTACAAATAAGCCAATTACCAGCCAAAACAGAAATTTTAGCAATTCACCAAGCCAAGGGCTGATTGACCATCCATTAGGCAATTCGGGTAAAGTTTTCTCAAAGCGGTAAAACTGGTATTCCCACCATTCTCCCGCTTGTTGTTGAAATTGGGAAAGCTGCCAACTCCAGCTAGTTTTTTCAAAAGTATCTGTAGGCATAGGGGGAAGGGGGAGTGGAGAGCAGGGGGCAGGGGAGCAGGGGAAGTGCGGGGATGAGGGAGCAGGGGGAGCAGGGGGACAGGGGGACAAGGGGGAATTATTGAATAAGTCTCTCCCTTGTCTCTTCTTCATGCTCAATGCCCACTTGCCCTGAGCGGAGCCGAAGGGATGCCCAATGCCCACTTGCCCTGAGCGAAGCCGATGGGATGCCCAATGACTAATGACTAATGACTAATGACTCCTTTTTTATCATTATCCAGCCGATAACAACAAGTAGCGCACCGAATGCCAAAAATCCTAGATCCCAAGCTAACTCATTTGGGCCTGGTTTCACATGATGAACACCGAGAATTTGGTGGTCAATTAAACCTTCAACCAAGTCGAACAACCCACTACCAATCAGTATTGATCCAATAAAGGTCTGTGATGACCAAGGAACATCATCACGCCGTCCAGCACGCCATAGTAACACAAGTCCAGTCGCGGTGAATACCCAATCTAAGGTATGAAAGAACCCATCCCATACCATGTTCAAATCTATATTCGCTCTGTTTGTCAGAGGTCGAATGTTACTAAGCATGTGATGCCACTGGAGGATCTGATGCAGTAAAATTCCATCAATAAACCCTCCTAGACCCACACCAAGAAAAATCCCAGCAGTAATTAGTGGTGCGCGTCGGTTGATGGTTCCACTTTTTGCCTCCATTGTCAACCTCATAGATAGGCTTTTTCACCAAAATACAACTCTTTTGGCAAAAATATCTTCTATCTTGAGGCAAGTAGGATCGTTGAAGGAGGCAAGATGGCAATATTCTTCTCTTTTGAAAAATTAATTAATCTTCAACTTTTATTTGCATACCAGCTTTCACTGGGTCGAAATCTTGGGGAAAATGGGTGGTGCGATCGTAGTCTGCTTTTTCCAGCTTTGCTCCTTTGAGATCGGCTTGGCGGAGATTTGCTGACATCAACAATGCTCCCCTAAGATCGGCATCCCTCAGATTAGCTTGTTCGAGGTCGGCGAAACTCAGGTCGGTTCCCCTGAGATTAGCGCCACTTAGGTTAGCTTCACTCAAGTCAGCATAACTAAGGTCAGATCCTTTCAAGTTAATGCCTTGCAAATCGGCATTACCAAGTTCTGCTTTACTAAAGTCCCGTTTTCCTGCTGCATAACTCTCCACAAGAGTAGCGGCAGTATTTATGGGCTGTTGAGAATTAACTTCAGGCATATAACAGCCTCACAGGTTGTCTGGTTATTACTGTTAATAAGGATTACATCACAAAAAACGTCTAACTAGACAATTGAGATAGCAAATTTTTTAAAGCTATCTTGCTTGAGGTGTGGTTCAACTGACTAGTTACTCAAAATTTTCTTCTTTCGACTGTATTTTTTGTAAAAAGTATTTTATATTATGACCGTCCTATTACTTACTAAACCCACAAAAAGCCACCTTGCTAAAGCAATACTTTGTCTCTACTCCCTTTGCTCTGTATAGAAATAGCAGATTAGAGGCTCTGACTCTAGTGATACATTTAGCCAGAGCCTCAATGAATACATTTCCATACGGTGTGCGCGAACGAGCAAAGCCTCATCAAGCTAGATTTTTATTACTTGTGTAGACACCGTAGGCTAAGGGGAAGGGTGAAATGACTGTGGGAATGTAACTAATTACCCAGACTTGATATCATACTAAGAATTTTCTGCTTACTGACTTGAAATTACTGCAAATCTACATGTAACATCCAGATGTGCTAAATATGGTCAAAGTAAAAATGACTATCAATTCAAGATAAAGGATGAAAATTTTCCCACTTCACCCTTTCTAAATGTAATACATGAGTTCCTTCTGCTTTCTTAGCGATCTTCGTTCACAAAGGTCTTGGAGTGTATATTTTTCCAAAACGGAGTTAGCAGCCTGACGTGCTTCCTGCCAGACTTCTTGAATTAGCTCACCTTCTACCGTGTTGGGAGTCGGCTCAGAATCAGATACAACAATATCTGACCCTTCCATACAGCTAAAAGCATCTAACACTGTAATCTTTCCAGGGTCTCGTGCCAAAACGTAGCCACCTTTGGCTCCGCGTATACTCTTAATTAAACCTCCGCGTCTTAATGTTGCTAGAAGTTGTTCCAAATAGCGATTTGGTATATCTTGTAAGACCGCTATTTCTCGAATTTGCAGCGCTTCACCCTTAGGGTAGCAGGTTGCTAACTCTAACAGGGCTAGAAGTGCGTATTCTGATTTGTTAGAGATTACCACAGGCGTAATATTTTAAACTCACACTTAAATATACAAAGTCCTTGAGTTTGTTTCCCTAAGCTATTGTTAAGAAAAACTTTACAATCAACTAATTGTTGACCGGCTAACTTTACTTTAAAGACCTTTTAGTATAGAAGCAATTACTTTTTGTTTTGAATTCCATAAATAAAAGTGATTGATTATTCTCCGGTCTTCCTCGATTGAAACCCAATGTTGTCAGAGCTTGTTAGCCTGAAATTGGGGGTATACGCATCCATTGGAAGGTAAGCTGTTAAGCTTTTAATTTGCACATTGAGACCGCAGGGCAGGGGGCAGGGGGCATACTTCGACTGCGCTCAATACAAGGGGGGCAGGGGGCAGGGAGAGGGTTTCCAGCTTTTATTGAAAAATGGTGCAACTTGTAGGCGCGACAGCTTAAGAACATTCAATAGTAAATCAATAAGAAATAAAAAGAAGCATTAGGGCAAGCGACTATATATGCAAGTCTCTCGAAAATGGCAGGATGACTGTAAAGGTAGTTCCTGCATCGATCGCACTTTCGACAATAATCTCGCCGCCATGTAAATCTACAGCCTGCTTGACGATGGACATCCCTAATCCCATTCCTGGGATGTTACCTGTATTACTGGCGCGATGGAAGGGTTCAAATATGTGTTCAATGTCAGCAGGAGGAATGCCAATACCAGAGTCTTGAGTCTGGAATATAGCTCGCTCGTTGGCAGTTGTTATAGAAAACTTAACTGTACTACCAATGGGAGAGTATTTTAGACAATTCGAGAATAAATTACTCAAGATTTGTCGCACTAGTTTAACGTCTAGGTTAGCTGAGGTAAATTGGCACTCACTGCTAAAAACGATCACATGTTGGGAGCGATCGCTCTGTTCTAATTCTTCTAATAGATCGCGGCAAAATTCCACCAAATTTAGGGGTGTTGGATTAAACTCTAACTTGCTTGTTTCATCCTGATTCAGCACCAATAAATCATTCAGCAACTGGGTTATATGCATAACAGATGTTTGAATGCGATGTAGGTGAATCTGTTGGCGCTCATCACCCCATAGATGGCGATAATGTTCTAGTAGTTCCGCCGAAGAGTGGATGGTAGCCAAAGGGTTGCGAAACTCGTGAGAGGCGATGGTGAGCAACCGGGATTTAAGTTCACTAAACTCTCTTTCTTTGGCTAGTGCTTGTCCCATCGCCTCTTCTGCCCATTGCAGCTTGGCTTGAGTGCGCTTGCTTTCGCTAATATCGCGCAATAGCCAACGCAAACCAACTAAGTTACCTTGCTGATTACGGATAGCAGCCACCTTCATCGCAGCAATAATGGGTGTTTTGTTACGTGGCCGCAGATTTACTTCCCACTCTTGCGTTTTCCAGTCTGGAGTTTCGGCGCGATCGCTCAGATGAGTCAGTTTCAAATGAAAAGCAATCAGTTCTTTCTCAAGCACAAAAATCCCTAAAGGTTTGCCCAACAGCAAATTCTTTGAGATATTCAATATATTCTGAACGGCAGAGTTAGCTTCCTGAATTACTCCTCTTGAATCAGTTACCAAATAGGCATCTGGTACTTCCTCAAACAGTTCTTGGTAGCGTTGACCTTGTGCTATTAAGGACTGTTGAGCGTTAAATAATTCTTCATTCTGTTGCTGTAAGTCTTCATTAACTATTTGCATTTCTTCCAAAGCTAGGTAGAGTTCCTTGAATACATCTGTGATGACTTCAATATCTTCCTGTGCTTTTTGCTGTTCACTTTGGCGTTGCAAAAGGGCGACGCGCTTACGCATAAGCTGTATCTGTAAGGCTAAATCGTCCAAGTTCACGCTCTTACTCCTAATTTGGATCTTTAGAGTTGGGTTTTACTTTAGATTCTCTACTTGGACGATCTTAGCTTTTGCTGTTCAACAGTTATTAGACATATCCAAAAATGAAATCGAAAAACTCAACCCCCTAACCCTCTAGGAGGAAATTCAAAGTCTTTTTCCTTTTAGGAGAGGTTTTCCAGATACCGTGAAAAGTCAGATCCATAACAATACTTTTCGGTTAAGGGGGAAAGGGGAAAGGGTTTGAATTTCCCTTTCCCCATTGCCCTTTAACCTACATTCCGCAGGTAAGAGAGGAGATCAATGGTATTTTTGATGAATGACACCATCAGTATCAGAAATAAGAGTACAAGATATTGACCACTGTGGGATAGTGGCAGGGATTATTGATCAAATGTGTTTGGTAGAGCAAATCAACCAAATACTGGGAACACATCACCAAGAAATAGTCAGTTCAGGTCAAGCAGTCAAAGCAATGATTCTCAATGGCTTGGGTTTAGTAAGTGCGCCACTATACCTATTTGAGAAGTTCTTTGTAGGCAAAGCCACAGAGCATTTACTAGGGGAAGGTATAAGTCCAGAACACTTGAATGATGACCGCTTGGGCAGAGTCTTGGACAAACTGTATGAAGCGGGATTAACACAAGTATTTGTGACAGTAGCACTGGCAGCAGCCAAGAAGTTTGGGGTGGAAAAGGACAGTTTACACTTGGATTCAAGTTCGTTTCATGTGCATGGAGAATATACCAACAACTCAACAGAAGGTTCAGGCAAGCCAAGAGAGATAACAATCACAAAAGGATACTCAAGAGATCATCGACCAGACCTGAAACAGTTTATTGTAGACCTGATGTGCAGTGGAGACGGGGATATTCCTCTATATCTAAATCTAAGAGTGGCAGATGGGAATGAAGCCGACTCAGCCGTGTTTGCTCAAATCTTGAAAGAATTTCGTCACCAATGGGAAATAGATGCTTTGTTTGTAGCGGATGCAGCACTCTACACCGAAGGCAATCTTAAACAAATGGATTCTTTGCGATGGCTATCACGAGTTCCAGCCACACTGACTACTGCCCAATTACTCTTGGAGAAAATGAGTCAGGAAGCTTTTGTGGATAGCATAGTCACAGGCTACCGAATAGCAGAGTGTTGCTGCGATTATGGTGGAGTCAAACAGCGTTGGCTAGTGGTGGAAAGTGAAGCTCGTGCCGCAGCAGATTTAAAGCAACTGGAAAAACGTCTGACTAAGCACCTCCAACAAGCACAATCTCAACTGCGACAGTTGTCACAACAAGAATTTGCTTGTGCCGCAGACGCGATACAGGCTTCAGGGCGTTTTGAGGCTCAGCAACGCTTTCATGAACTTGCTGAACTAGAAATTATCGAACACAAACGCCATGCCAAATCAGGCAGACCACGTAAAGATGCTCAACCACAACAGTGTTACTATCAAATTCGTGCGACTGTTGTACCTAACGAGCTAGCAATTGCCACTGAAAAACAACGAGCCGGACGTTTTATTTTGGCTACCAATGTTCTTGATGCTCAACAATTGAGCAATGATGACTTACTCAAGCAGTACAAAGCCCAGCAATCTACTGAGCGTGGTTTTCGTTTTCTCAAAGACCCTTTATTTTTTACCAGCAGTGTTTTTCTCAACTCGAAAGAACGTGTTGCTGCTTTAGCAATGGTCATGGGTCTATGCTTGTTAGTTTACACTTTGGGACAACGGGCGTTACGCCAAGCTCTAGCTCAAGCAAAACAAACCATCAACAATCAATTGGGTAAACCAACTGCCTCTCCTACGATGCGGTGGGTGTTTCAATGTTTCATGTCGATTCATCTGGTAACGATCGCTGGCTTTCAACACATTACCAATCTTACTGACGAACGACGATGGATTCTCCAATTTCTTGGTGCGCCTTGCCGAAAATATTATCTTCTCACCTGATATACCTGCGGAATGTGGGCTTTAACCTTTCCCCAGACCAAAAGAGAGATTATTGGGTTTATCCGAAAAGTATTGAGATCCATAAAGCTTGTAGAGATGCAGCATTGCTACATCTCTACATTCTTTTAGTTATCAGTTTCATCGCTTGAGTTTAATTTTGATGCCATTAGTTTAATAAATTTTATTCAGAAGTCCCTGAATGTTTTTGTCTGGCAATCTCACTCAATTTGGCTCTTAAATCTGCCCATTTGATACCTTCTAGGCTGGGTAAGACAACATGAGCGGCTCCAACTCGTTCAACGGGGCCAAGTCCTACTGCCCACATCCCAGCAGCTAGAGCCGCCTCAATGCCTGCTGCGGCATCTTCTACAACTACAGATTGCGCTGGCTCAAGTCCTAGCTGCTTGGCTGAGTACAAAAATAGATCGGGTGCTGGTTTGGGTTGCTGTACACTATAACCGTCTGCGATCGCATCTACTTTGTCCGCAATGCCCAATCGCTCGATTACTGTGCGGGCATTTTTGCTGGCTGAACCAATGCCGATTTTAATTCCAGCTTGTCGCAGTTCATCCAAGAAGGCGATCGCACCTGGTAACAAATCCTTGGATGTCATATTTTGAATCAATTCCACATAGTAGCGATTCTTCCGCTCCATCATCTCTTGGATTTGCGCTTCCGAATATGGTCTATCCCCAAGAATCAGCATGAGGGAAGCACGACGAGATACACCCCGCAGCGCTTCGTTAGCTTGTCGATTAAACGGTATACCCTCTTCGTCTGCTAACTTCTTCCAAGCTAGATAATGAAGTTCTGCTGTATCTGTCAGCACACCATCTAAATCGAAAATGAATCCTTGGATGTTGGGGGATTGGGGATTCGGGATTGGGGAAGATGAGACAGATAAAGAAGAATCACTCCTGCCCCCTGCCTCCTGCCCCCCTTGTACTGAGCGCAGTCGAAGTATGCCCCCTGCCTCATTTGAGGGGGGATTTGGGGATAGGGAAAGTTGGAGATATTCTAGTTGACGAGTTATATCTTGGGCGACTTGTGCTTTGCGGAGATCGAAGTCGTGCCATTTATCGCCCCAGTGCAGTTTAAACTTCAGACGTGTCCAGCCATCAGGCAGATGGGGGTTAGCTACTGGGCCATTTTCAGTGATTTGGATACCACCGAATCCAAAAATTACAGCTTGCCAAATGCCACCAGCACTAGCACCATGAATTCCATCGCTGGTGTTACCTCGGTTATCTTCAAGATCCACCATTAATGCGTGCAGAAACACTTCGTAAGCTTCGGCTGATTTGCCTAAATCGGAAGCTAAGATGGCGTGAACTGCTGGGCCAAGGGAGGAACCATAAGTAACATCGGTACGGGGTGCGTAGTAATCCCAGTTTGCCTGCAATGCTTTTTCGCTGTAGGGAAAATCTGCTGATTCTCGCATCAAATAAAGAAGCATCAATATATCTGGCTGTTTGATTACTTGATATTTGTTGATTTTCTCAACACCCAAGATCGGTTGCATAGAGCGATCGCGTGGTTCGTAGTCTGCTAAATTTATATCTTCTAATTGGAAAAAACCCTCGCACTGCTCAATGAGTTCTGTTGATGGGTCATAGAGAAACAATATTTTGTTGATAATATCTTGCCAGTGCGATCGATCTTGGACGGTGAGTTGTAGTTTTTCTTCTAATTCTCTGGCTCGTTCGGGGAATTTTTGAACCAGCCAATCATAGACTGCGATCGCTTTCTCTAAATGCCATTGCGTCATCCGGTTTGTAAAAGCATTATTGTGAACGAGTTCATGGTATTCATCCACTCCAATCACGCCACGAATTTCATACTGTTGACGCTCAGGATTGAATTCTACCCGACTAGCCCAGAAGATAGCGGTATCTAAAATGATCTCTGCGCCGCACTTTTGCATCCACTCATCATCACCAGTGGTTTGCCAGTAATTCCAAGCGGCGTAGGGGATATCTGCATTGATATGAATTTCGCGATCGCGGCACCAAATCCGCACGTCTTCACCATAAAAATCATTTCCGAGTGCCCAACGTGGTGTTACTTCATCTCCACTATCAGCACTTTCCCAGGCAAACATTGCCCCTTTATAGCCGTAATGGGCCGCTTTGCGTCTAGCTCCTGGTAAGGTGTGCCAACGGTAAGTGAGTAAGTTTTTGGCGATCGCTGGTTGGGTAAATATAAAGAGGGGCAGCATAAAAATTTCTGTATCCCAAAATATATGACCGCGATAGCCGAATCCCGAAAGGGTTTTAGCTGGAATGCTCACCCTATCATCATCGCGTGCGCCAGCAATCAGCAGCTGAAACACATTGTAGCGAACAGCAAAAGCAGCTGTGCTATCCCCCTCAATCAGGATGTCACTTTGCTGCCAAACCTCATCCCATACCTGCTCATTGGCTTTTTTTAGTGTTGCGTAGTCTGGGAGGTGTGCAAGTTTTTCTTGAGCGGCTGAGACTGGGGTATCAATCTCCCGCGAGGTAAAAACTGTCACTAATTTTTCTACCGTTACCACCTGTTGCGCCTTAGCTAAGAAGGTAGTGCTTAAGGTTGGATAACCAGGTGCAGTGTTGACTTGCAAAGATGCTTCAGCGCCTAATATTGTCACCTTAGCTCCCATACCGAGTTCAATTCGGGAGTGGCGGGTGCGGCGTTGCAACCAGATTCCTTGGTCAGTTTTGCCTTGATCTAGTCCTTCCCAGTGATTGAAACCCTGATTTTCTGGATAGCCGTTGATACTAGCTTGAACTTCGATTAATCCATCAAAATCTATTGGCGTTAAATGGCAGCATAACGCCAAAACGTGCGGATCTGCAAGACTAGCAAAGCGTTCAAAGCTGATGTCTATAGTGTTTCCACTAGGAGAACGCCAACGCAAAGCCCGGATCAGTAGTCCCTGACGGAGGTCAAGTTGGCGATCGTAGCTCAATATCTCACCTTGATCGAGACGGAAGCGATCGCCATTCACAATTACTATCAAGGGTAGCCAGTCAGGGCAATTTACCAGTTCCGTGTACACCACCGGCACATCGTCGTAGACACCGTTGATAAAAGTAGCCGGCAATGCATGAGGATACCCTTCCTCAAAACTACCTCTTGTTCCCAAGTATCTATTGCCGATTGTAAAGACGGTTTCTTTAGATTGTAATTGGTCAGGATCAAACTGGGTTTCGATTAATATCCAGTCTGTGTAGATAAAATGGCGAGAACGGTCTTTTATTTGCATAAGGTGGGGAGTAGGGAATTGGGAATGGGGAATTGGGAAATTTGATTCAGAGGTGGATAAATCCAGATCAAAGATGGATTAACGGAGTTCAGAGGTGGATGAATCCAGATCAAAGGTGGATTAACGGAGTTCAGAGATGGATGAATCCAGATCAAAGGTGGATGGACGGAGTTCAGAGATGGATGAATCCAGATCAAAGGTGGATGGACGGAGTTCAGAGATGGATGAATCCAGATCAAAGGTGGATGGACGGAGTTCAGAGGTGGATGAATCCAGATCAAAGGTGGATAAATCACTTATTTGAGCCTAATGCTTCAAGTTCTAACTCCTTTTGATACACTTTAAATCCACCATCCAGCCCCAATTACGAATTACAAATTAGCCCCTATGTGCTTTTCTAAAATCTTTTCGGCTCTAGGTTTATAAACTAGATGGAATAATGTTTCCATATAGCGATCTCTGGCTTCGTTATTTTCTGGCGCAACAAAATTCCAAAAAGTAAACATTTTTGCCAGTAGTAGTAATTGATTACTATGTAAATGCCAATTGTATCGGTTATGAACTCGCTGACTCATCCATTCTGAGACTTCGTACCAATGTTCAGGATGAGTATTGCATTGTTCAATAAAATCTAAAATTTTCTTTGCTGTTTCTCCTAAATCTGTAGGATTAACATTAAATTCCTCCTCTTGGTTTTCAATAATTTCTAAAGAACCGCCAAATTGAGTAGCAAAAGTTGGCAAGCCAGAAATCATCGCTTCCAAAATGCTCCGTCCAAAGGATTCAAAGCGGGCAAAGTGGACAGAAATTCCCTGACAATCTGCAACTACTCGGTAGGCTTCGCCAAGGTTACTGCTAGGAATACGCATCCCCAGCCAGCGAATCTTACTATCGAGATGATATTCATCAATAATATTGTGGAGTTTTTGGATTTCTTCTGCTTCTTCTGGGTTTGTAGCTTCATCAGGATGCAGTTTACTACTCAAGAGGATCAAATTACAATGCTCTTGCAACCTCTGACTTTGACCAAAGCACTCAGCTAATCCCGCAAGATTTTTGATTGAACTGATGGAACTAACGGAAAAGATTGGTCGCTTATTAGGGCTATCTAAATGACCCAATATTTGGGAATCTTTGCGGGTAAAGAGTAGGTCGTGAATTTCTGTACAAAGGTTAGAATCTCGGTTGTCTTTGTGGCTATAGGGAAAGAAAATACTTTCATTTACTCCCGGTGGTACTAAGTTGAATTTGGGACTAAACAAATCAATCCCATCAACTACGTGATACAACTGCGGCATAGTAAAGCATTTATACGATTCGTATTGACCTATGGTGTCTGGTGTGCCGACAATTTCTTGATAGGAGGATGTGATGATGAAGTCGGCTGCATTCATGCTAATTAAATCAGCAGTGAATTGTGCTGAAAAGTGGTATTTATCTTCTAAATCTTGCCAATATAAATTACTAAATAGATATTTAGGCTTTTCTAAAGAATGGGCAATATTGCACTGGGTAACTTTCATCCGGCGAGATAAAAGTGAAGCCACTAAGTTACCGTCGCTGTAATTGCCAACAAGAAGATTAGGTTTACCTTGGAATTGAGTTAGTAATTCTTTTTCTGCATCGATAGCAAATTGTTCTAAATAAGGCCAAATCTCAAATTTAGAAATCCAATTGTTAGTAATTTCCGGATTGAATTCACCAAAAGGAACGCGCAATATCCAAGCATTTTCAGTATCTTGGACTTTTTCTAGGGGCAGGTAGCAAAATGTCCCTTCACAGTTAGGGATTAGTCGGGTGAGAATAATTACATGGGGTTTGATACCTAGCTGGTCTAGTCCGGCGAGTTTGATTTGTTCGCGCAGTTCGTTTTCTAAGCTGCGAGCTTGTTCGAGGACGTAAATAACTTGACTAAGTGTTTCATCTCTTCCTAAAACATCTTCCTGTCCAACCCAACCGTGGATAGAAATGAGGACGACACGAAAAACAGCGGGGACACGGGCCACAAATGCTTCTAATATGCCCGGTTCTGGAGAGTAAATGAGTCGGTCGAGGAGTTCTAGGGTTTCGGAGACTCGCGCCGCAGTGTTACCCCAACCTGCCTCAAAGCCGAGTTCTTCGAGGTCAAAGCGGAATTTTTCATAAGGTTCATGAGGCGATCGCTCATTCAGTAATTTGAGCGCTAGCTTAATTTGTTTGGCTAAATGAATACCGGAGGGAATGCGATCGCTCAACAGCAGCCGAATCCCATCGTGTTGTAGCCCCTGTAATGCTTTAAACAACATTTCTACCCAATATTCGGGGTCAGTCAACAATTGATTGCACAGGTAACGGTTAAGGTAGGCTAAACCTTGACCAATATTTCTAGGGTCGTCAATTCTTGGAGAATCCTCGTAAAAGGGGTGGAGGTCAATTTCGAGGATACCGGGTTGGTAGCGGTTGACTAGGCGATCTCTTACATCTAACAGCGCTTGTTGCGTCATCTGCTCGAAGCTATCCAAATTGGCTGTCAATCGCCAAACTTCCTGGTTAGCAATCGTGGGTCGAATCACGAACCAAATACTTTCCTCTTCGATAATTATTTCGTGAGTGTACTGTATCAGTTTGCCAATAGAAGAAGAATGGTAAAAATAGGCTGGCTTTTGGGATTGATGACAGTAATCGGCAAAAGCTTGCAAAATCTCATTTCTTAGTAAGTAACGCTTACCTAAAGCACTCAACGTATAAATTAACTGATGTAGAGCAGTTTTTTCATCACCGTTGAAGACAGCTTGAACTAGTTCATACATGATGACGAATTCCAAAACTTTAGCTAGTCCACGACCTCATTTTTTTCTCCAGTCTTCGGTTCGTGAGGTACATTTCCCAAGTTAATAGTAGGTAACTATGAAGACCACGCGCGTCTAGCTACGGGATGAAACCTTGCGAGGGCTTCAAATCTATGGGATGAGGGAGTTAGTCATTTGTCATTTGTGAGCAGAGAAGAACTTTTTGTTTGATTCCATACCTAATCCCCAATTAAAAAAACTGTCAATTTGGCTGGAGTAACAGCAAAGACAGATTATTCTATGTATAGTAGTTAGTTCTCAATCAGGCATAAAACACTATTCTCGGTCAAGCAATACAGCCAAATTTGAGCGATCGCTAGTAGAAAATTACTTCATAAATAAGTTAAATCCAGCAAGTTTTAGCATAATCAAACCAAATGTAAGCAAATTAAAGGCTGGTAAAACAGTCACTGCTAAAATTATCATCCGTCGTCGTTGTATTGCAGACATACTACTCAGCCCAATTCAAGCAACAGATTATAGTGGCATAAACTGATACACCTCGATTTAGATAAGTTACATCAGGTTAGCTATGAACTACCACATTTCTTCTTCTGAGAAAAATTTTCACAAAGCCATTAGTCCAGAACAATTAGAGCAGGTTATGGAAGCCATTAGTGATGGTCGATATTCCTGGGCTTGTGTACTAATTTTGCGTTTCGTTGGTTACAATCCACTCCACTTCATTCCCCAACGAACTTACAGCCGTTTAATTAAAGACAATAGCCAGGTTTCAAATTCGTCTAGATCTACAACAAATCAGAGCCAAACAAATATCAAATCTTCTGTGACTAGCTCTAGTGGTCAAGCTTCTTCTCAGGTTTTAAATATGCTGAAAAATTTAAATTATTGAAGAATAATTCCGAATTCAGGAATTATAGCGGTTATCAGTTGAGTGCAATACAGACCTAACCCCCCGCCCCTTCCCTACTAGTGTTGGGGAGTAAAATTCAAAGCCTCTTTCCTTTTAAGAGCTACGGTATCACTACAAGTTCTCAAATTACCCACCCTAACCCTCCCCTTATAAAGGGAGGGCTGATTCATTCGACAAGGTATGTATTTTGTCAATATCGTTGGACATAAATATTCGGGCAAAAGTCATAAATTTTGACCATATTGATGCCTAAGATTGAATGCCAATTGAATACTTTGCTTATTTTTCATCTCCTTAACTCTTGATTTTTAAAGCCTTTTAGGGAATGAAACGGTTCTGCTTTATAAGGGGGGTAATTCGACTTGTGTATACACCGTAGCTAATCCATCGAGGGAATTAAGGGGGTTAAAACCCGGATCTCAAAGTAACTCTGATTTGTGTGTACACGGTAGCCTTTTAGGAGAGAGGAATGGAAGTGAGGTCAAACTGTATTGCTTTCATTCGAGAACCGCTATAGGAATCAAGAGAATATAGAATTCAGATCCATCACTGATAGTGTGGCGCTAGCGAGTCTGTGAGAGATTTTGCACATTATTAAAAATAAATTTAATTTATAATTATATCAAGCCTAAAGTAATAACTTTTTGCAGGGCTTTTTCAAAAGTTATGCCCTGTTTGATAGCGATATACAACAATACTATTGCGGCGGAACGAATTGAATTATCACAATGTATCAGAGTGGGTTTGGGTAATTCAGCGATCGTTTGATATATCTGGAGCATACTTTGATGATTAATGTCTTCAGTTTTGGTTGGGAAGTTAACGTAGTATAATCCAAAAAACTCAGTCTTCTCCGGTTCGTCAACCAGCAAGTCTGTTTCATCGGGTAAACGTAAGTTCAGTACAGACTTATAACCCTCATCAGCTATTTGTTTGAGCTGGTCTGGTGTAACTTGTCCAGCGATCGCTAACTGATCGTTAATCTTCCTAACAATATTCATTACCTACGTTTATCCCATTTTATCAATCTTGGCCACCTTCTAAATTTAAGAAAATAATTTGAGGAACTTGTGAGGGATAGGGCATTGGGAATTAATTCTTACCAATACACAATGCCTACTCCTAGCTCATAACTCAGCATTTCCTCTAAATAAGTTGTGTAAACTTTTCAATAATTCTCTGGCCGTATAGGGTTTTGATAAAACTGCTTTCACATTAGCATCAGAAGCTTGAGCAAAGATTTCCATCGAGTTCAGTCCGCTACAGGCAATAATTTTAACCTGGTTGTTCATTTTTTGCAGGGTACGAATAGTGGTGATTCCGTCCATCTCCGGCATCATTATATCCATCAACACGGCATTGATTTGATGCTTGTATTGGGCATAGAGTGCGATCGCTTCTATGCCATTGCTGGCAGCTAGTATCCTATAGTTATAGTTTTCTAAAATGATTGCAGCAATCTCCCGAATTTGTGCTTCATCATCTACAACTAAAATCAATTCTCCCTCTCCTGGAACGACATCCAGGTCTTCTATCTTGAAAGCTTGGATTACTTCCACTGCTGGTAAAAATAGGTCAAATTTGCTGCCTTTACCAACATTGGTAGACACTTTGATAAAACCGGCATGACTTTTAATGATGCCTAACACTGTTGAAAGTCCGAGTCCTGTACCTGTGTTGACTTCTTTTGTAGTGAAAAATGGCTCAAAAATTCTATCTAATATTTCTGGCGGTATCCCAACTCCGTTATCGGCAACGCTTATCACAACATAATGCCCAACTTGGGCATCGAGATTCATTCTGGTGTAAGCTTCATCAATAAACTTATTTTCTACAGAAATTGTGATCTTGCCACCATCTGGTAAAGCATCGCGGGCATTTACTACTAGATTCATCAACACTTGATGCAGCTGTGTGATGTCCCCAGCGATCGCCCAAATATCTTCTGGGATAATCGTAGACAATTCAATAGATTTGGGAAATGTTTCTTTAACGATTTGGATAATTTCTGAAATCAGATACTTAACTTGGATAATTATCCGCTCTCCTTTAAATCCTCGCGCAAATGACAAGACTTGCTTCACTAAAGCTGCTCCACGTTGGGCGTTGTTTTCTACAAGTGCTAGCAGTTGTCCAGACCGCTCTTGGTCTTGGAAAAATTTTCCTTGTATCAATTGGGCTGCTGCCAAAATTGGTGTCAATATATTGTTTAAATCGTGGGCAATACCACCCGCAAGGATACCAATACTTTCCAATCGCTGGGCGCGAAAAAATTGTTCTTCAAGTAGTTTCTTTTCGGTGATGTCAGTGTCAACACTCAGGATAGATTTAGGTTTTCCTTCAGGATCGCGCATCAATGTCCATCGGCTTTCTATAACAATTTCTTTACCGGATTTTGTCACTTTAGATAATTCACCTTGCCACGAGCCACTCTCAATTACGCTTTTTAGCGGTACTTTCAGTTGGTGCTGAGTTCCTGCTGGGTACAAAATTTCCCGGAGGTCTTTTCCTATAACCTCTGTAGAGAGCCAACCATACATCCGCTCTGCACCTTTATTCCAAAATAATATTTGAGATTGGAAATCTCTAACTAATATGGCATCGGTAGCGATATCAAGTAGAGCAGCTTGTTCTAAAATTTTTTGTTCCGCCAGCTTGCGCTCAGTGACATCCCTATTTGTGCCGATCATCCGAATCGGCTGACCAATTTCGTTATAGTAAGTTTGACCTTTGCAGTTTAACCAGTGTAGGCTGCCGTCGGGCCAGACAACGCGATACTCTATAGATCCATTTCCTTCCTTAATCATCCGAGCTATATTTGAAGCCACAGATTCGCGATCTTCTGGATGGATTAAATTGAAATATTCTTCAACGGTTGGACATAGGGTGTTGACCGGCAGACCATAAAGTGGCCCCATATTGGCAGACCAAATTGCAGTATTAGCGATCATGTTCCGATCCCAGATGCCCATTTGGGCAGCTTCGGTAGCTAAATTCAATCGCGCTTCGCTTTGTCGCAATGACTCTTCGGCCAATTTACGCTCGGTGATATCTTCGGCGATGCCACCATAAAACTGAACTTCTCTTTGGTCATCATAAACAGTAAAGCTCCGATCCCAAATCCAGCGCACCGATCCATCAGGTCGCAAAATTCGGTATTCTGCTAAAGCTGGCTCACCACTAAGTTGTTGCTTTGCTGCTTTGGTGGTTAGCTGGCGATCGTCTGGATGAACGTTGTCTATCCAGGACTCAGGTTTCTCTAATAGACTTTGGCAAGAGCGACCCCAAATTTTTTCATAGGCAGGACTAACGTACAAGGTTTGGAATGAACCTGGACTAGCAATCCAGATGACTGCGTGGGTATTTTCAGCAAAAGTGCGAAATTTTTCCTCGCTTTGGTGTAGTGCGGCTTCGGCAAGTTGGCGTTGATGTAACGCGGCTTGCTGTTCAGTAATATCTCTGCCTACCCCTTGGATTTCAACAACTTCCCCTTTGTCATTATGAATTGCGATCGCATTCCATTGAAACCAACGAATACCTTTAACTGTAAATATCAGTCGCTCAGAATTAATCAAGGGTTGGGATGAAGATCCTAAAGCTGTGATATTCTCCATCACTTGAGGCAAGTCATCTGGGTGAAAAAATTGCCAAAATGACTGACCATGAAACTCATCTTGTTTCCAGCCGAAGGTTTGACAGGCAGCCATGTTAGCGAAGGTAATCTGCCCCTGCAAATCAATGCGGATAAGTATGTCAATTTGACTTTCCACCAGTTGGCGATAGAGGTTTTCGCTTTGCCGTAATGCAAATTCTGCGCGTTGGCGATCGCTAATTTCTTGTTGCAACAAGACGTTGGACATCACAAGTTCTGCTGTCCGTTCCACCACTCGTTGTTCTAACTTTTCGTAAGCTTGGCGCAGTGCTTCCTTTGCCTGTTGACGTTCGCTAATATCGCAAAGTAACCAGCGCCAGCCAACAAGATCCCCTTCTGAATCATACATGGCAGCGACTCTCATTCTAGCCGGAAAAGCTTTACCTCCCCGTGGTTTTAGGCAAATTTCCCACTCCTGTAACTGCTGCGAATTATTTAGTTGGGCGTTAAAAGCCTGATGGTCTTGATGAGCAATAAATAAAATTAATGGTTTGTTTCGTAAATATTTTTGCCGGACAGCCAGCATGGTTGCTGCCGCTCGATTAGCCTCTTGGATCATCCCTGCTACATCAGTTACCAAATAACCATCTGGAGCAAATTCAAACAAATCCTGGTAACGTTGGCGCTCCAATTCTACTAGCTCACGGGCAACAGACAACTCTTCGTTTTGTTCGCGTAGTTCTTCTTGCACTACTTGGAGTTCTTCGAGAGCTAGCTGAAGTTCCTGATTAACTTGCACGATTTCAGCCGATTGTGCCTCAACCCATACTTTTAAGTGATTTTGAGTTTGGCTGCGGACTTGCTCTATCTCAATTGGCTGATTAACCCGCCTGAATTCATCTGTAGGTTTTTGTAAATATTCTTGCAATCCATCAACAACCCCAACCATTTTTACCAAGTCAAATGCTTGTAGCAGGCTAGTCTGGGTAATGATTCCTAGTAATTGCCCGCGATCGTCCAAAACGGGCAAATAGTCAGTCTGATGTTGACGCAATAATGATAAGGCAATGAAAATATCATTAGAATCTGATTGTTTAAGGGTAACTACTGGCTGCGTCATCACTTCAGCCATTGTCAGCGTGGATAAATCTACTCCAGAAGCTATAAGTTTGATTACATCTTTTTCTGTAAAAATACCTAATAATCTTCCTGCCTCTAAAACGAAGATACAACTAGTTAGTGGTTGAGTTCTAAAGCCTAAATCTAATGAATTTAAATCAATAGGTGCATAATTGCTAGCTATTTCTTGACTCATTAAGGCAATAGCTTCGACTACCAAACTATCAATGCCAATCGTTAAGGGAGAACGATTAATAACATTAGTTAAGCTAGGTATGTTAATCAGACGATCGTTGAATCGCATAGTTAATTCGTCAATTCTAATGATCTTTTTGATATCAGTACGAAATAATAAAAGCTAGAGTAAGTAAACTGTTGAAAATCAATAATTATTCTGCTGCAATTGCTAATCAATCAACTATTTGCCCTGTAAGCCTTACAAGACCTAACACAGGCGATACGATACAAGTTAGTAACTAAACCAGGAAGTAGATAGAATTTTAGAATTGCTAAACTCATTCTATTGTCAAATTAGAGATAGCAGATCATCTATCTCAAGAGATTACCCTAATTGATGGTCTTGGTAGTCTTATGAGTATGAAATCTTTGAAATTAATTGAAGAGTGTAAAGATTAAAACCTTGCTCCCGAACATTTGTACTTTTGGCTTTTATTGATAAGGCTCCAGCCACACTTTCAAGAGACAGAAGCCGTAAAGGAAAAGGGTTTGACATTTTTATCAGAAAAATGGGTTTAAAACCCCGTGTTTACTTCGGCTACGCTTCAGTAACCATCCAGCACGGCTTTAAAGTAATGAGTAAGGAGTAATGAGTGGATGAAAAATGGGTATTTACTCATTACTTATTACTTGTTACTCATTACTCCAGAATCACCGTGCGTTCACGGCGGTAAGGATGTCAATCAATCATAGCGAGTTGCACACCACCAGTAAGTCTGCTCTTAAGTCCAGATAATTAAAAAATTTCTCAATAGCCTAAAGTTATTACTTAAAAAGTATGTATAAATATTGCAAAAACATTAAGTATCTTAAATGTCTTCACAAGTTCCTCATTTTTTTAAACTATAGTCAAAATATAAACAAGTTGTTTTAAATATCTACGTGCTTGTCAAGTGATTACTCTGATTTGCAATAACACTTTTATTAACAGGTTTGAGAAAATATGAATTACTGTCCTTGCTGTTCAAGCTTACTTTTAGAACATATACGCGGTGCAGATAGTTACTGGTTTTGTCGCCACTGCTGGCAAGAAATGCCAGTTTATAACCTGAACCAATCCAGTTTATTCACCGAAGCTGTCATAGGGAAAATACCTAGGAAGTCTCAAAAAGAAAAATGTAGAAATAATACTGTTTACGCAAGCCAATGGCAACCTATCAAAGAATGGATAGGGCTACAAGATTTATCTGCCTAATCTCAACTTACTGTGATTGTTTTAGTATAATTTAGCTCTCAATAATTTCGCCAAGTAATTGTCATAAAGTGTAAGGCTATAGTTCAACCATAAGGTATTAACTGACACGTTTAGAAATATCAAGTCTAAAAAAGCTTGATTTTCGATTGTTATGTCATTTATCGCCTCTACATAGGAATGGCTAATAGATGCCTTGCCTCTAGTCAGCCATTAACAATTCGTACTTCGTAATAACGTTAGCACTGGTTCTCTGCTATTCTGTAGCACCTAACCCATTCATTAAGATTTATTGTTGACTTCAATAATCTCTTGTCGGACTTACAAAACCCTTATTCTCTGGTAGGGGCAATTCATCTAGACGCGGAGCGGCTACTCTTACGAGAACGCTTTCAGCGAACCCGCAGGGTATTGCCCCTACCATGTGTAGTTTTGTGTAAGTCCTATCTTGTTTAAAACCTCTGACTTAATTCGAGGGTTTTAAATGCATGAAAAATGAATTTTTAATTTTAATTTTAATTTTGATTTTATCGGGATACTGCTAATTGGGCACTGCTTCTAGATGCAACCTGTATCATCTTCCCAAGATTCATGATTGAGTAGGTCGATAATTCTATCTCTGAGTAGAAATTCGTTTTTTTCTAACTCAAGTTCAAAATTAACCCAGTCACGATGAGGAATATATTTACATAGGGTATAAATCTGCTGCTGACGGTTAACAAGTCTCTTTTTAACAAGTTTAAGTGCTTCTTCCTTGATAACTTCGATGTCGTATTTAACCGTAGTGTTCATAGGTCGTTCCTTTATTTTCAATCAAGGAATTAAGAATCAAAATAATGGTTTCTTTGACTCTACCTTAAACTTATCAAATAAATTGGCGAGAATTGTGAAGAATCAAGACATTAACTGTTGCTGGAAGTTAGATATCTAAGTAAGATACTCTTTGAGTTTCTCAGTATACCCCCTAAAGAGAGATTTTTGCAGCAAGAAAGCTGACAGAAGAGGCTGTAAATAACAGATATAGATACTCTCTGGGCGACTTGCCAAAAGGTAGGTTAGGGTAAATAACATTCTCCATAAGACTTATACTATGCTTTTGAATCTTGATAAAGTTCGTCAATATTTTCCTGCACTAGCTGGTGAATGGACTTTTTTTGATAATGCTGGCGGTTCACAAACTCTAAAAAAAGTAGTAGATAGAATTAGCGAATTTCTCCTGAGTTCCGATGTCCAGTTGGGAGCTTCCTATGCGGTTTCTCAACTTGCGGGAGAAAGACTAGCTTTAGCGACTAGGGGAATGGCTACTTTGATTAATGCCAATTCTTCTAAAGAAGTAGTGATGGGTCCATCTACGACAATGATGTTGAAAGTTCTCTCAATTTGTCTGGGTCAAACCTTTACATCTGGTGATGAGATTATTGTTACTAATTGTGACCATGAAGCCAATATTGGTGCTTGGATGGCTTTGGAAAAACAAGGAATTAAGGTTAAAGTATGGCAAATTCGCCCAGATACCTTAGAACTTCATTTAGCAGATTTAGAACAATTGATGAGTCAGCGCACTAAATTAGTAACTTTGACTCATGCTTCTAATGTTCTGGGAACTATTAACCCAATCAAAGAAATTGCTACATTTGTACACGATCGCAATGCGATGATTTGTGTAGATGGTGTAGCTTATGCACCCCATAGATTAGTTGATGTGCAAGATTTGGATGTTGATTTTTATGCTTTGAGTTGTTATAAAGTCTATGGGCCACACCATGCTTTACTTTATGGGAAAGAAGAACATTTATTAAGATTGCCCGGACTTAATCATTATTTTATTCAACAGACAGATATACCTTATAAATTTCAGTTAGGGAATGTCAATTTTGAATTAAGTTATGGAATGTTAGGCTTATGTGATTATTTAAGTGAATTAGCACAACTGCACTACGGTGATAAAACTGCACCTGATTTGAGAAGTCAGATGGTGCAAGCATTTGATTTAATTAGCATACATGAAGAAGAAATTAGCGATCGCCTCCTAAGCTATCTCAACAGCAAGCCTAATGTCCGAGTAATTGGCCAACCAAAGGCTGACCGTCAATTCCGTGTACCGACTATATCTTTTGTAGTAGATGGAATGAATAGCTCAACCATTCCGGCAAAAATTGACCAACATCATATTGGGATTCGCTACGGAGACTTTTATGCTAAACGGCTTATTGAATACTTGGGGTTAGCCTCACAAGGCGGAATAGTCCGGGTGAGTATGGTACATTACAACACCCTTGAGGAAGTTAACAGCTTGATTGAAGCTTTTGAGCAGTTATTTTAAGATTGGGCATTCAAAAGAGGCAGAGGGGCAGAGGGGAAAACTCTTCTCCCTTGCTTCCTGCCTCCCCAATACTTTTCGGTTAAACCCAATAATCTCTCTTTTGGTCTGGGGAAAGGTTAAAGGGCAATGGGGAAAGGAAAATTCAAATCCTTTCCCTTTCCCCTTTCCCCCTTAACAGAAAAGTATTGCCTGCCTTACTACTCCCCATTAACTATTACTAAGCTGCAAAACTTGCACCTCTTCTTGTGGGTAAATTAATGTTTTACCCACTGGAAGAATGCCTAAAGCATTAGTTTGAGCCAAATTAATTAAATTTCCAGAACTGTGACTACCACCAGCTTTGTGAAATTCATAAACACCATTAATTAAATGCAATTTACCCCAAAGGTAAGTTTCCCGCTTGCCATCAGATCGCAATTCATCATGCGATCGCACTTTCAAAAACACTGGCTCCCAACCTTCAGTAATTCCCGAAAGTTTCTTGATTGCTGGTAGCACAAAGCGCCAAAATGTCACCAACACAGCCGCAGGATTTCCTGGTAAACCAAAATAAAGTGGGCTTGCCGTGAGCGTAGCCGAACGGGATTTTGTAGAGACGCGATAAATCGCGTCTCTACTGGGGAAAGTGGCGACGGTGAGAGGTTTCCCTGGTCTCATTTCCACAGATCGAATGTGGATTTTTGCACTGAGAGACTGTAAAATTTTATCAACATAGTCATAATCTCCCACTGAGACACCACCAGAAGAGAGAACCATATCAGCGATCGCAACGGCATGGGCAATAACTTTCTCCAGAACAACTGGATCATCCTTCACAATGCCTAACAGTAATGGTTCTGCGCCACTCTCTTTTACCAAAGCTGCCAGCGCATACTGATTAGAATCCACAATTTGCCCTGATTGCAACGGTTGATTAACAGTCACTAATTCATCACCAGTCGAAAAAATTGCCACACGCGGACGGCGGTAAACACTTAATTGCGGACATTGTGCTGCCGCCAATACAGCTATTTCTGAGGCATTTAACTTAATTCCGGCTGGTAATAGTTGTGTTCCAGCTTTATAAAAAGATGCTTTGTGTCTGACAAATTCTTGCGGTTGTGGCGCAACCAGGATAAATACGCGATTTTCCTCGCGGCGTGTCCTCTCTTGCATGACTACAGTATCCGCATCGGCTGGAATCACCGCACCTGTGAAAATCCGCGCGGCTTCTCCTGATTGAATCCTAGACTTAGGCTGATACCCAGCCGGAATATCTTCAACAATTTCTAAAACGGCTGGTTGTTCCGCGCTAGAGTGCTGCACATCTTCGTAGCGAACTGCGTAACCATCCATTGCCGAATTATCCCAATGGGGAAAATCTAGCGGACTGGTGACAGGTGTTGCCAAAATCCGGCTATCGGCTGCCAATAAATCTACAACTTCTGTATCCCGTTGAAGATCCAACGGTTGTACTAAATTTAAAATAATTGCTTGTGCATCGCTGACTGATACCATAGCGATCGCCTCCGACTTTTTACTTCATCCCTGTAAAGTAGCATTGAGTCTACTCTTGGTTAGTTCTGGAAAGATTTCTATGAGCAGTCAATCCCAAACTACAGACTGCTAGTAAACCTATAATTATGCTTCCTTCGGGGACTTGGTATACCTGAACGGAATTGTTACTCAAATCTAGTATTTGCTTTGTCCCTACTGCATCTCTATTGTTAAAACCAAATTCTTTAGCTAGAACCTCATCGCTAAAACCTTCATCTATGAGTGCGAGATTATTATTAAGCCAGGTGTCGCCAGGAAGTTCATCATCTTTACCAATATCAAAGGGGCCAAAGATTTGCTGAGTAGTGTTATCAAAGTTAAATCTCAAAAAACTGTAATTAGATACACCACTAAGTACTGGAGTGAAACTATTTATGAGAGTACTAAATGGATCGAAGAAGGAAATTGAGAGAGACTGCAAATTCTTCGTGGCTCCCAAACCTGTTTCAGAAATAACGCTGGGAGCGGTTGTTGTATCGTAGTTAAATGAACCTTTAGCTGAATAACCAGTGTCTCCCTTCCAGTTAAAGTTGAACTCAGCAGCATCAGCTAGATCGTGAGTGGTTATAGCGATCGCTAACACTAAAGCAGTAGTCGCCACCATCCTAATAGCTTTTTTAGTAAACAGATGTTTCATAGATACAACTTCCAAATAGGTTTTACAACAAAACAATACAATATTTTCCAAAAACAGACTCTTGTGGGATGGGCAACATAAAGAACTTGCATGAAAATAAAGTACCAGTAAACCGAGTTTCGACACTTCGACTGAGCGCAGTCGAAGTGTCGAAACCCGTCTGGTTGGGATACTATTAACCCGCAGATCCCTAAGCGTTCTAATTAGGGAACTTTTATGTGCAACAGCTTTAGGACTTACGCAAATCATGATAAAACGAACCGCAAAGGACGCAAAGGACACAAAGCAATAAGAGTTTCAGAGAGTTCTTGCGTAAGCTCTGAGTTTAAACACCAAAGCCAAGTCATCACTTTAATATAAAAAACAGGAGCAATGATTATTCTCCAACCCCTAAATAAAAATACCTATTTTGTATGACTATCGAACGACTTCCCCAAAAACACTATCCCAAGGCTGAAATTGGGCGGCGAGGTATGGCATTAGGACTTGATTTCCTTGGTGTCTGGTTAGTCAGTTCTCTACTGGGAGGCGGCGATATCGGTATTCAATTTGTTGAAATCCTAGTTTTTGTAATACTTTGGCTGATTTTGCGGGTGCTAGTGCCATACAACAATCAAGGGCAAAGTTTAGGACGTTGGGCGTTCGACTTAAAGGTGTTGGAAGTCGAAGATGGTGAAGTAATGGGCAGAGTTCCAGATTTGCTCTCGCTGGTGAAACGAGAGGCGATCGTTGGTTTAGGTGCGCTTTTAGTGTCAATTGCCCTGAGCAATATTAGAGCCAATCCCACTGCTATACTGCTAGTACTTCCCCTAGCAATTGATTGTGGGACTGCCTTCTCTGATACCCAGATGCGGCAGGCTTTACACGATCGCTATTGTGGAACTTTCATTGTTTCGTCGCGTCGTGGCTACTCACTTGATATAAAAGTTAAAAGATTAGTTGAAAATATGCGGCGGAATGTGAGAAGATAGTCATTTGTGTTAATTCTCTTCAGGCTTCACTGTTTGTAAGATTATGGCTAAGAGTAAAGGTGCCCGCATTATTGTGACACTAGAGTGTACTGAGTGTCGGACAAATTCAGATAAGCGTTCGGCTGGTGTCTCACGTTATACCAGTACCAAGAATCGCCGCAACACCACTAACAGGCTAGAACTGAAAAAGTTCTGCACCCACTGCAACAAACATACCGTTCACAAGGAAATTAAGTAGAGATGAGTTATTTCCGTCGTCGTCTTTCTCCAATCAAGCCAGGAGAACCAATCGATTATAAAGATGTTGATTTATTGCGTAAGTTTGTCACCGAGCGGGGTAAAATACTGCCACGGCGGATTACTGGGCTTACGTCTCAGCAACAGCGAGAGTTGACATTAGCAATTAAACGTTCGCGGATTGTGGCTTTGTTGCCATTTATCAATGCAGAAGGTTAGAGCAATTTTGGATTTGGAATTTTAGATTTTGGATTATAAAGGGAAGCTGCATTTAAATAAATATCTGGCTTTGTCTTTCTGAGTCCAAAATCTCAAATCTGAATCAGAGAGTGTAAAATGAATTGCTGCATGAAAAATTGTTGGATTTAGGATTTAATAAGCATCCAGTTATAAAATCCAAAATCCAAGTTGCGCTGTAAGCGCACCAAAGGTGGAAGCAAAATCTAAAATTATTAGAGCGCGAGAGTTGTGGAGAAGGGCACGCTAGTTGAATTTAGGGTTCAAGGCGATCGCCGTCTGGGGATCGTAGAACGTCCAGACGGTAAAACCCGCTGGTTTGTGGTAGACGAACGTGGTCAATCCCACAGCCTCGCGCCTAGACAAATAACTTATACAGTTACCGGACAAACTTACAAGCCCTCTGAGATCGCGAGCTTTTTAGGGCAAGTCAACCCTTATTTAGATGCATCTAGCTTAGAGGTAGCTTGGGAAATATTGGTTGAAGATGGGGAAACAATTACCCCAGACCTGATGGCGAATCTCTTATTTTCGGAATCAGCCGCGCCTCATTGTTACGCCGCCTATTGCTTGTTATCAGACGACAAACTTTATTTCAAGCAAAAAGGAGACGCTTACGAGCCGCGAACTGCTGCTCAAGTGGCAGAACGTAAGCACCAGATGGAAGTAGAGGCATTAAAAGCTAAAGGACAGCAGGAATTTTTAACTCGTGTAGAACAGGCGCTCAAAGGTGAAGCAGTAGAATGGCAGCGCCACGATCGCCAGCGTCTAGAAGGACTAGAAAAATACGCAGCGTTGCTTGCGGATACAGTGCGGACGGGAGTTAATTATGATTCATTAGCTCGCGCTTATCCGCCAAGCGCTCCAGTATTAGAAACTATGACTATGCTGGGACGGCCCACAACGCCCCAAGGGGCTTTTCAACTATTAGTAGATTTGGGTTGCTGGAGTCCTTATGAAAACTTGTTCCTGCGTCGTTCTTCAATTCCGATTCAATTTCCTAATAAGGTGTTAGAAGTGGCGCAACAGCGTTTGGATTTCCCGCCGATTGACTCAGATACAAACCGCCTTGATCTGACTCACCTGAAGGTCTACACCATAGATGATGAAACTACCACAGAGATCGACGATGGTCTAAGTTGGGAAATTCTACCCGATGGACGGGAGCGCCTGTGGGTACATATCGCCGATCCCACCAGATGGTTAGTACCGGAAGATGAATTAGATTTGGAAGCCAGAAAGCGGGGCAGCACAGTCTATTTACCTACGGGGATGATTCCGATGTTCCCAGAAGTATTGGCAACTGGGCCAATGAGTCTGATCCAGGGACGGGTTTGTTGCGCCCTCAGTTTCGGAATTGTTTTAGGTACAACTGGGGGAGTAGAAGATTACAGCATTCATACCAGTTCCATTAAGCCGACTTATCGCCTCACCTACGAAGATGTAGATGAAATGCTGCAATTAAGGGTACAGGCAGAACCAGAAATTGCTGCGATCGCAAGTTGGGCACAGAAGCGCAAAGCTTGGCGTTACGCTCAAGGGGCAATTAGCATCACAATGCCCGAAGCGATGATCAAAGTCAAAGGTGACGAGATCAACATTGATATTTTGGACGATTCCCCATCACGGCAAGTAGTCGCAGAAATGATGATTGTTGCTGGTGAAGTTGCGGCTCGTTATGGTAAAGCTCATAACATACCTTTACCCTTTCGCGGTCAACCCCAACCCGAATTACCCCCAGAAGAAGAATTACTGCTACTTCCAGCTGGATTCGTTCGCGCTTGCGCCATGCGTCGTTGTATGCCCAAGAGTGAAATGAGCATTACACCTCTGCGCCATGCTGGTTTAGGTTTGGATACTTACACTCAAGCAACCTCTCCCATCCGCCGCTACAGTGATTTGCTTACCCACTTTCAACTGAAAGCCCATTTGCGCGGTGAAGTTCTGCCATTTTCCGCAGATCAACTTAAAGAAGTGATGATGAATGTTACCAGCATTACCCAAGAGGTGACGATGGTAGAACGGCAAACGAATAGATATTATGCTCTAGAGTATTTACGCCGTCATCCAGAGGAAACTTGGGATGTAACTGTGTTGATGTGGCTGCGAGAAGACAGCAATTTGGCCCTAATTTTGATCGAAGATTTAGGTTTACAATTACCAATGGTTTTCAAACGTTCTGTTAACTTGGGCGAACAGATAGTGGTGAAAGTTAGCCATGCCGATCCGCAAAAAGATATGATCCAGTTTCAAGAAATAATTTATCAAGAAGCTCAAACTGCGGCGAATTAACTAATTTGTCATTTGTCATTCGTAATACTTGCTATAGGCTAGTATTATCAATTGCGAATTCTTTTAGCCTTGCTCCAATTCCTATCGGTTAGGATATAGGGTAAATGGAATGAGGTAATAGTTGTGAATATATCTTTGACCCCAGAACTAGAACAGTTGGTTAAGAATAAGGTTAATAGTGGGAAATACCACTCAGTTAGTGAGGTGATGGGTGAAGCATTGAGATTGTTAGAAGAACGCGATAGCATTCGAGATCAACGTCTAGCAGAATTGAAAGCTAAAATCCAAGTTGGTATTGAAGAACTTGAACGTGGTGAAGGAATTGATGGTGAAGAAGTATTTGCTGAACTTGAAGAAGATATCCGACGTGCTGAAGCGCAAATGCAGCAAATAGAGGTTAGGAAATAATGAGTAGGTGTATTTTAGCACCTTCAGCTAGATTAGATTTGAAAGAAATCAGCAGCTATATTACTCGCTTTAATCCTGGAGCGGCTCGAAGACTCAACAAAAAAATTATTCAGTAGTGTAAGCTGTTGGCTGATTTTCCTAATATGGGGCAAAGTTGCGATAATTTTGCAATCGGTTTGCGGAGTTTCCCCGTAGAAGATTACTTAATATTTTATCGCCCCATTGATGCTGGTGTAGAAGTTGTACGTGTTGTCAGTGGGTATCGGGATTTAGAGACAGTTTTTTTAAGTGAGGATATCCCTTAAAATTGCATTTGTTTGATGTAAGCGATCGCTTTCTCTGACGAATATATCAAGAAGTTATAACAAAGTAATTATTTTCGACTGAACTGTTTGCCACCACTCACTCGTTTTTCTCAATCTCCTCACACCGTGCTTTTGCCATCACAGCTTGGATATAATCATTTTTACCATTGGTATAAGCCTCACGATCGCTCCGAAAACTTGCCGCCAAATTGCGTTTTAAAGCCTCATATCGTCTCGCCTCTTCAGGATGCCTTCTCAGATAGTTGCAAAATAGCTTGCGTTCCCAAAATTCGCTGTCAATCTCGACTATGTGAACATGATGAGTCCGTTGCTTTCTGTATGGTGGCATTCCTTTCACAAAAAACATCCGTCCAGGACGCGGGTCTTCATACCAATAAACGTATCCCAAAAATTCTAATATCGGAATAGCAGATTTCGCATCTACTAAGGAACGTACTCTTAGCATGATGTCAATAATTGGTTTTGCTGCCATTCCTGGTACTGCCGTACTACCAATATGTTCAATTTCCACAACTAAGTCATTGCCTAGTGCCTGCCAAAGACGCTCGGCTTCTTGTGCAAACAAAGTCTGCCACCGTGGATCATATTCAACTATATTTACTTCATCCATTGGTGAAATTAATTTTGTCTACGGCAGGCGTGGCTGGCTAAATCGTTTACTTAATTTCCATTCCAGCAATTTTATTAGTATAATAATGGATCGTGTCGAATTAAAGCTATACCATGCCTAAACTCAAGACTCGTAAAGCCGCAGCGAAGCGATTCCGTGCCACAGGCACCGGTAAAATCGTCCGTCGGAAAGCTGGCAAAAGCCACCTTTTAGAACACAAAACTTCCGACAAAAAGCGTAGCATGTCCAAAACCGCCCTTGTACATGAACGCGATGAACTCAATGTACGCTTAATGCTCCCATATTTGTAAGTCCTTCAGGAAATAAGTTATGACACGGGTAAAACGCGGTAATGTAGCTCGGAAGCGCCGCAATAAGATTCTCAAACTAGCTAAAGGTTTTCGCGGTTCTCACTCAACTCTGTTTAGAACTGCCAACCAACAAGTAATGAAGGCGCTACGGAGTGCCTACCGCGATCGCAAAAAGAAAAAGCGCGATTTTCGTCGCCTCTGGATTACCCGCATCAACGCTGCTTCAAGACAACACGGCTTGAGCTACAGTCAGTTGATCGGTAATTTGAAAAAAGCTGATATCCAACTAAATCGCAAGATGTTGGCACAATTGGCAGTCCTCGATCCAGCTAGCTTCGGCAAAGTTGCTGAACTAGCAAGTCAAGCTAAAGGATAAAGGTGGACACGGATGCATAACAGATGTAACAGATGGCAAGTAATTTCTCGGTTACATCTGGTATTATCCGCCATCATTTTTTGGATATCTTGCTTTTCCATAGTGGGGACAGGATTCACTGCATCTGCCGCCGAAATGTCAGAAATTCAGCAGCGCGGTTATGTGACTGTTGCCGTCAAAGATAACTTGCGTCCCTTGGGATTTAAAGATGCCAGTGGCAATTTGCAAGGCTTAGAAATTGACTTGGCACAGCGATTAGCACTTGACTTGGTTGGGAAAGCAGATGCTGTCAAATTGAAACCTGTAGCGAATCGCGATCGCCTGTCTGTAGTCTTAGACAAGAAAGTTGATTTTGCGATCGCTAGGGTGACAGCAACCGAGTCACGTAGTCGCATAGTTAGTTTCAGTGTTCCCTACTATTTGGATGGCACTGCATTAGTTACAAAAAATGCCTCTGTGCAGCAGTTGAGCGATTTGGCAAAACAAAAAATTGCCGTCTTGAATAACTCCAGTACCATTGCTAGAGTTCGGTACTATGTGCCAAATTCTGAGTTAGTAGGAGTGAATTCTTATGAAGAAGCACGAGAGAAAATAGAAAGTAATGCCGCCGTAGCCTTTGCCGCAGATGCTACCGTTTTGAGCGGTTGGGTACAACAATATCCTCAATATCGGCTACTGCCAACTAAGCTATCAACAGAACCCTTGTCTGTAGTTATGCCCAAGGGATTGCAGTACGATGAATTAAGACGAAATATAAATCAAGCGATCGCTCGTTATTTAGAGCAAGGTTGGCTCCAGAAACGCTCTGAATATTGGGGTTTACCGTAAATTGGTCATTGGTGAATAACAAATGACAAATGACAAATAACAAACTTTATAATATTTGTATTTGCAGCAATGGATAACAGTCTAGCCGTTGTTTATCTCTCAATTTTGGTGCTTATACTCACAATTGCAGCCGTGAGTGTTTTTCGCCAGATTTTCAAAACTCGCAAGATTGAAGGCTCCTTTGCAAAATTGCGAAAGAAGTTAGAGAAAGAAAAGGGTACGACTCAAGAATATTATGAGTTAGCCAGTATCTATTCAGAAAAAAAATTATATTCCCAAGCGATCGCGCTGTTTCAAAAAGCTTTGAAAGCTGCCGAAGAAGAGGGAGAAGAAAATATTGCCCCTATTTACAACGGGCTGGGTTATATTTATTTTACCCAAGAGCAATATGACCTCGCAATTCGTCAGTATAAAGAAGCCCTGAAATCTAAACCAGACTACGTAACAGGGTTAAATAATATCGGTCACGCTTACGAGAAGAAAAAATTAACTACTCAGGCTTTACAAAGCTACGAAGAAGCACTAAAGCTCGATCCAAATAACCCTATTGCTAAACGCCGTGCTGAATCTTTACGCCGTTTGGTTTCTGCGTAAATGAGAGAATGCAATACGGTTCGGTTAAGGAAAGAGACGCGATAAATTGCCGTCAAGACAAAGGACTGATTATTGTAAAGACGGCGATTTATCGCGTCTTTGTGATCTAAGGCGTGTCAAAAAAACCTTATCCGAAAAGTATTGTGAGAGAATGGGGCATGGAAAAAAACTTTATTAGTCCCCAATTACCCTAATCGCTAACAAATTAATTTGGCTTTAGCTTCTTAATTTATCGGGTTTCAAGCTTCGGCTTAGAAATAGATAACTATACGTCTTTTGTAAGAATGTGAAAGATGATTAAGCGGCTAAGGCATTTTTTGTGGCTAGCTATTGCCATAATTGTTTTTATTTCTCTCTCATTTGGATTAATGGGAATATTGACGGCTCAACAGCCTGCGATTTCCCATCCTCTCACTTCGCTAACAGAGGCAGAAATTAATACAGCTGTTTCGGTCATTCAAAAAGAAAAAACTTTGAGCGAAATGGCAGCTTTTCCACTGATTGCTTTACAAGAACCAGATAAAGAAGAAGTTCTAAAATTTACACATGGTAAAGCTTTCGCAAGAAAAGCTTTTTTGGTTATTTATGAGCGATCGCAAAACAAAACTTATGAGGGAATTGTTGATCTAAAAAACAAAAGCTTAAGTTCTTGGAAAGAAATACCCTCTGTTCAACCTGCGATCGTCGCTTCAGAATATGAACTGGCAACTCAAGCTTTTAAATCAGACCCCCGATGGCAAACAGCGATGCGAAAGCGGGGAATTACAGACTTCAACCAAGTAAAGATCAGTTGTTGGGCCCCAGGAATCCTGAGTGAACAGGAAGAAGCAGCAGCAAACCGTCTTTGTCGGGGTTTATTCTACTACAAGGGGAATCGCTGGAATTATTACGGCAGTCCAATTGAAGGAATATTGGGAACCGTCAATTTGAACACAGGTAAAATTTCTAGTTTCGTGGATAGGGGGATAGTTCCTTTTTCCAAGGAAAACTGGAACTACGATGTCAAGTCTTTGGGTAAATTACTTTCACCACTTAAAGCATTAAAGATTCTGCAACCAAATGGTGCAAGTTTCCGGCTTAATGGCAATGAAATTAGCTGGCAAGGTTGGAAGTTCCGCTATGTAATGCATCCCCGTAGTGGATTGGTGCTGTACCAAGTGACATACAACGACGGCAAAAATATCCGACCAGTTTTATACCGCGCTAGCTTATCAGAGACGGTAGTGCCTTACGGCGATCCAGATCCCACTTGGTCATTCAGAAATGCTTTTGATGTTGGGGAATACAATTTTGGCTCCCTCGCAACCACGATGGAATTAGGTAAGGAAATTCCTGAAAACGGTCTTTTAGTCGATGCTGTGTTTGCTAATGGCGACGGAGAGCCTTATGTCATACCAGGAGTTATCGGCATATACGAGCGAAATAACGGTATGCTCTGGAAGCATTATGATTATGGCACTCAGCGTAATGATGTTCGTCGTAGTCGAGAATTAGTCATGACAATGACTGCGGCCATTGACAATTATGATTACAGCATTAATTGGATTTTTCACCAGGATGGCACTTTGGAAGTCCAAAATGAATTAACGGGTATCGTGCTGGCGCAGGGAACGGCTGCTCAAAAGCAATCTGAGGATAATTCTTATGGTCGGCTAATCGCTAAAAATATCTTCGGAGTAAATCACCAGCACTTTTTCAATTACCGCCTAGATTTCGATGTCGATGGTCAGGCTAATGCTGTGATGGAAATGAATGTAAAAGCTTTGCCGATGGATGATAAAAATCCATTAGGAAATGCGATCGCACTTGCAGAAACCCCACTCACAAAAGAAACGGCTGCTGTGCGCGATTTGGATATGAAAAGCAGTCGGGAATGGATGATTGTGAGTGCAGACAAAAAAAATCCGCTAGGGGCTGCACCTGGATATATGCTGATGCCTGAAGGAAATTCTAGATTTTTCCCAGTGGAAGGCTCAAAAATCCGTCAAAGGGCAGAATTTGCGAATCATCACGTCTGGGTGACAAAATATAAGCCTGCTGAACTCTATGCTGGGGGCGATTATCCAAACCAAACTCAACCAGGACAAGGTTTACCAAAATATATTGCAGACGATGAATCCTTGATGGGTGAAGATATCGTGCTGTGGTACACAATGGGCGTAACTCATATTCCGCGATCGGAAGATTGGCCTGTGATGCCTGTTCACCGAGTTGGCTTTAAGCTAGTCCCTAGAGGATTCTTTAGCCGGAATCCAGCGATAAATTTACCTGAGTAAAATATTTGTTGGCTCAAGTTTTCTTCCTTCAGGTTTTTTGTCATGTCTAAAGGCGGTAACTTGAATGCTGATAAACTTATATAGGTCAAATACTGGCACTTGTTAAAAGTAGGATATCTAATGAACTTTCCAGAAATTAATATTCCCGGTAATGGCAAGCTGCACGCTCGTTTAATTACTTCCTTGGGTGAAATTGTAGTTCGTTTGGAAGAAGAGCGAACCCCCAACACCGTCAAAAATTTTGTCGGTCTAGCAACCGGAACAATCGACTGGAAAGACCCGAAAACTGGTGAATCTGGCAAGGGAACTCCAGCCTACGATGGGGTTCGCTTTCACCGGGTCATCCCTGATTTTATGATTCAGTGTGGCGACCCCCTGAGTCGTTATCCAGATATGGCCAACCGATGGGGTACTGGTGGCCCAGGATATCAATTTGAGGATGAGTTTCATCCTGAATTGAGACATACTGGTGCAGGTATCCTGTCGATGGCTAATGCTGGACGCGGTACAAATGGTTCGCAATGGTTCATTACAGAAGCACCAACGCCTCACCTTGACAAAAAACATAGCGTTTTTGGTGAAGTTGTCCAAGGTCTAGATGTAGTCAGCAAGATTGCTAATGTGCCTACAACTAGAGATCGTCCGAATCAAGAAGTGGTGTTACAAAAAGTAGAAATTTTTCGGCAGTAATTAACACCTCTCTAATAAGAATTCAGGAGTCAGGAGGAGGCAGTGCGATCAAAGGGGTTTCCCTATGACAACTGCCGTTCAGAATTCAGAATAGTTGGAAAATCAATGGCTGTATACCTACTTGATTCTGAATTCTGACTTCTGTATTCTGCATTCTTTTCCAATAATGATGATTAGCACCCCACCTCAAATTGAAAACAAACTTTCCGAAAAATTAAGATTTATTTAAATAAAACAACAGCCATGTTGTTAAAATCAGCAGCTACATCCCAATCAGTAAGCAGGTTTGAGGTATGCCTAAGCCTATGAACTCCAGATAAACCCTTACAACTCTTCACTTCATTAGGGATACAAGTTTTGAGACAATCAGAAACGATTTAATAATAATCAAGCACTTATAGTCCATTCTTATCGGACTCCGTGTTATTTCTGTTGAAAAGGGAGAACACAAACATGAAATTGGCTTACTGGATGTATGCAGGCCCAGCCCACATCGGCACTCTGCGAATCGCTAGTTCTTTTAAAAATGTCCATGCGATCATGCACGCCCCCATTGGCGATGACTACTTTAACGTCATGCGCTCAATGCTATCGCGGGAGAGGGATTTCACTCCAGTGACAACCAGTGTTGTTGATCGCAACGTTTTGGCGCGTGGTTCCCAAGAGAAGGTGGTAGATAACATCGTCCGCAAAGATGCCGAGGAACACCCCGATCTGATTGTGTTAACTCCCACTTGCACCTCCAGCATTTTGCAAGAAGACCTGCACAACTTTGTGGAACGGGCGCAGTTGGAAGCCAAAGGAGACGTAATGCTGGCGGATGTGAACCACTACCGCTATAACGAACTGCAAGCCGCCGATCGCACTCTGGATCAAATCGTCCAATACTACATTGAAAAAGCGCGGAAGCGGGGCGAATTACCAGAGGGTAAAACTGCAAAGCCCTCGGTTAACATTATCGGTACTACCACCCTTGGTTTCCACAACAATCACGACTGCACCGAACTAAAACGTTTGATGGCTGACTTGGGAATTGAGGTAAATACCTTAATTCCCGAAGGTGCTTCGGTAAATGACTTGAAAAAGATGTCCCAAGCCTGGTTTAACCTGGTGCCTTACCGTGAACTCGGTTTGACCACAGCACGTTACCTGGAAGAACAATTTGGCACACCTTATATAGACATTACTCCAATGGGTGTAGTAGAAACTGCCCGTTGTATTCGCAAGATTCAGCAGGTAATTAACGCTCAAGGTGCAGAAGTTGACTATGAAGACTTCATTAACGAGCAAACCTTGCATGTATCTCAGGCTGCTTGGTTCTCCCGTTCCATTGACTGTCAAAACTTGACTGGCAAAAAAGCCGTCGTATTTGGTGACAACACCCACGCCGCCGCCATTACCAAGATTTTGGCGCGAGAAATGGGGATTCATGTTGTTTGGGCTGGAACCTACTGTAAATATGATGCAGATTGGTTCCGCGAACAGGTTAGCGAGTATTGTGATGAAGTGCTAATCTCCGAAGATCATGGTGAAATTGGGGATGCGATCGCTCGTGTCGAACCCTCTGCCATTTTCGGAACCCAAATGGAACGCCACGTTGGTAAACGTTTGGATATTCCCTGCGGCGTAATTGCAGCACCAATTCACGTCCAAAACTTCCCCATTGGTTACAAACCATTTATGGGTTACGAAGGCACAAATCAGATTACAGATTTGATCTACAATTCCTTCACTTTGGGAATGGAAGATCACCTATTAGAAATCTTTGGTGGTCATGATACCAAAGAAGTTATTACTAGGGGAATTTCTGCTGATTCTGATTTGAATTGGACAAAAGATGGTCAAGCAGAATTGAATAAGATTCCTGGATTTGTTCGCGGTAAAGTGAAGCGTAATACTGAGAAATTTGCCCGCGATCGCGGTTTCAAAGAAATCAACGCTGAGGTGTTGTACGCTGCGAAGGAAGCTGTAGGCGCTTAATTTCGGAACTTAACAATATCAGCAGTCAACTTCCAAGAGTGACTGCTGATATTTTTATGAATTAAGTAGAGCCAGAAAACTACCTGGTCTTTCTGTTTAGTGTTTTGATTAGTTCAGTAATCAACTTCAATTGGATTTGGGAAAAGTAACTCATTGAAAGGATTAGGGCTACTGCAATTCCTCCATACATCAATATAGGGATTGAAACTGCGGGTGGGAGTGGTGTTGGAGGATTAGTTAGATTAGAAGAGACAAGCAGCCCCTGCTGTTTTTCTACCTTCACTACTGTATTTTGACTATAAAAGTCGTATTCCCATTTTTGGAAAAATGAGGGTGAAGACTGAAAAAAACCAATTCCATTGTTTTTATTCATAGGTTAAAGACCCACTAAATTTATAGTTTTCAGACTAAAGTTTTTTCTTAGAGCTGATTCGTAAAGAAAATCTAAAGAAAACTGAATCCGGTTTTGTTCAGGTTATAGGCTAAGTCGAGTGTAATTTATGTTGTAGTCGATGAGCCGTCTACCTGCGATTGAAAATCCACAGCGTAAACCCTACCCAAGTGATTTAAGCGATGCCGAATGGTTAATTATCAAGCCCTTTCTACCAAAACCTAAAGGGTTTGGGCATCCTGTAGAAGTAGATTTACGAGAAATTTTGAATGCTATTTTCTATGTGCAACGTACCGGGTGTCAGTGGGAAATGCTACCCCATGATCTTCCACCTTACACAACAGTATACGGCTACTTTCAGAAATGGCAGCGCAAAGGAATATGGCAGAAAATTCACGACCAAGTGCGCCATCAACTGCGACAAGATTTGGGCAGAGACGAACACTCTAGCGTTGCGATCGCCGATTCTCAGTCAGTGAAGACAACGGAAAAAAAGGGGAAGTCTACGGTTTCGATGGTGGTAAGAAAGTTAAAGGCCGTAAGCGACATATAGTTGTGGATTCTCAAGGTTTGTTGATTGGCGTTTTAGTGACTGAAGCTAATGCGTCGGAACGTTTGGGGGCTGTGGTTGTACTCCATGAATCGGCTCAGGAATTGTCTAAATTGGAAGTTGTTTGGGTAGATCAAGGCTATTCTGGTGAAAACTTTGCTCAAGCTGTCAAGCAAGTTTGCGGAGAACAGGTTCGTGTTGAGGTGATTGAGAGAATATCGAAAACATTTGAACGATTACCCAAGCGGTGGATTGTGGAAAGGACATTCGGCTGGCTCAATCGATTTCGGCGTTTGAGCAAGGATTATGAGTTGTACACAGAGATCAGTGAAGCCATGATTTACGGCTCATTGATTCGTCTGATGGTAAAACGAATGGCAGCTTAATCTTTTGTTTACGAATCAGCTCTTAGTGGGCCTATCAAGTGTGTCAAAGATATGAATAATTGTTAAGCAGAATAAGAACCACCCTTGCCAGCAGAGACTTTTGTACCTTTTTTCCAAGCATAAGAGTAGTTTTTTTGCCAGGTAGCTGATTCTCTCTTACGAATTGAAGTAGCTATATGTTTCTGAAATTCGTAAAATGTGTTCATAAAGGTATCAAAATTTTTTTTAATCCGTCGATTTGACTTTGACTCCCTTCGACAAAAAGTAATAAAAAGAAAGTACCAACGTCTTTCTTTAACAAAATGACTCTTTTCTAATGATTTATATTTCTTAATTTCTAATGAATTGCGTTGATCCTGAAGAACTACATTTTTATTTTCTAAGAAATGAGATTTTTTGCCTAATTTGATAATTTCCTTCATTTTGGGAAGTGATTTCTCATAATGATTTTGTAGACAAGGTAAAAACTCATCTTCTGCTTCTTCTTCCAAAAATGCGAATAACATTTCCAAAGGAGATTCAAAAGGGTATTTAATTAGATATTCTTCTCTAAATTGCGGTTCAGCAACCTGTATCAATTCCCATAAACACATCAGATAATTCATGACGAAGAAGAAGGATAAAACCCAACCCCAGGAAAATAAAGTTCGAGATGCTGTATTTCATCCAGAATTTCGGGAAGACCTCGCCTATTGGGTAGAAACAAACCGCAAAACTGCGCTTCGCGCTTTTAACTTGGTTGAAGCGATTATACGAGATCCTTTTACAGGTATTGGAAAAACTGAACCATAGTACATAGCTACAAGCCACTATGCGTCTACGATTCTTGACAAAGCTTATCTTGCAAGATGTTACCCCATAGCGATAACTGCGACAACCCCTAGAGCGATCGCACTCCGTAACGCAGAGATTTACTGATAAATAAAAATTAAAATAGAACAAATATCACAATACAAAATTATTACTTTGGCGATCTAATAGGCAGAATAACCTACTAGAGGCTTAACCGATGTGTCTCCCGTGACGAAGTAAAAAAAGCATCATCAAAGCCTAGCAATCTCGCTTATAGAAAAAAAACAGATGCGTGCTAATGTTTTAATCTCGTCGTCTTCTCTTCGGGTCTTTCCCTATGCATCTGCACTATTTACACCCCCAACACCTTGAGGAATTAGTCAAGACTAGTGGTATAGACTTACACTTAGTGCAACTCAATTTTAGGTCGCTTCAAGGCGTAACAGCTTATGAGTACCTGTTGATTTCTGAGCTACTCCCCCGCACCAATACCGGAATGGTAAAAGCTGGCTGGTTGCAGCGTTATGCTCATATTACTGAAGGGGGTTGGTGGTGTTCGGGACTAGACCCTTTGAATAATTGGCAAATGATGGAATGGGGATGTTTTAAACCAAACCAACCCCGACAGAATCACAATGCTAAGTCCATCAAATACGAGCATCCCCCTAGCACACCAACGCGGGTGTTTTGTTTGCGGGTAACGCTGCAAGTGTGGCAGCAAGTCGCTGGACGTTACAATCTGGTCATACCTGACAATATCACCATTACTGCTGATGGTGAAGCTAGAGGCTTTTGGCAATGGGTGATGCAACATAACATTCCCCTGATTCTCTGCGAGGGTGTGAAAAAAGCAGCAACGCTGTTGACACAAGGGTATGCAGCTATTGCTATTCCCGGAATTACCAGTGGTTATCGGGTTGTTAAAGATGAATTTGGCAAAGTTACCCGTCGTCAGCTAATTCCTGACTTAGCAGCATTTACAATTACAAAGCGTAGCTTTTATATTTGTTTTGATTTTGAAACTCAACCTAAAACAATTGCTGCTGTAAATAATGCTATTTCTCAACTTGGTTGTTTATTCCAGCAAAAAAATTGCCCTGTTAAAGTTATCGAACTTCCAGGAATAGAAAAAGGGGTTGATGAGTTTATCGTTGCCAAAGGTGCAACTAGTTTCGAGAAAATTTATCGGCAAAGTGTTGATTTAGAAATTTATCTTGCTCAAACAAAACCCCATACTGAGTTAACTATTCCTGTTGCTCTCACCTTGAATCGACCTTTTATAGATGAAATACCTTTTCCAACTTCTGGATTAGTAGGAGTCAAGTCTGCAAAAGGAACAGGTAAAACTACAGCACTGCAAGCCGTTGTTCAGCAAGCAAAAACTAGAAATCAACCCATTTTATTAATTACTCACAGAATTCTATTAGGACGATTTTTGTGCGAAAAAATTGGTATTCAATGGGGAACGCATAAAGAAGATGGGGATAAAAGGATTAATAAAACACTTACCCCCGCTCCTCCCATCCTCCGTTCACTCTCTCCACAGCAATCCCTTGGACTGTGCGTTGATTCAATTTGGAAACTTAATCCTGAAAATTGGCACGGGGCAATAATAATTTTAGATGAAGTAGAGCAATCTTTGTGGCATCTACTAAACAGTAATACTTGTAAACATAAACGTGTAAAAATATTAAGATTATTCCAACAGCTAATTTCCACGGTTTTAACAACTGGGGGTTTAGTAATTGCTCAAGATGCTGATTTGTCAGATGTATCACTTGAATATCTACAGGGATTAGCAGGAATTAAATTAACGCCTTGGGTAGTTCTCAACCAATGGAAGCCTCAACAAGGTTGGGATGTCACTTTTTACGATTCGCCGAACCCAACACCACTCATTCACCAACTAGAATTAGATTTACTTGCTGGACGTAAATGTTATGTTACTACCGATAGTCGCGCTGGGCGTTACAGTTGTGAAACAATCGAACGTTATCTGAAAGAACGCTTACAAAAATTACGACGGCAATTTCCTAAAACTTTGGTAGTTAGTAGCCATACTATAAACACACCTGGTCACGAAGCTGTTGATTTTATCGCAGCAATTAATCAAAAAATCTCTGAATATGACGGCGTTTTTGTTACCCCTAGCCTTGGTACAGGAATTAGTATTGATGTCCAACATTTCGACCGAGTTTATGGCATTTTTCAAGGGGTAATTCCTGACTCGGAAGCAAGACAAGCATTAGCGAGAGTGCGAGATGATGTACCGCGTGTTGTCTGGTGTGCGAAACGAGGTATTGGCTTAATTGGTAGTGGTAGTACAAATTATCGCTTGCTATCTGACTGGTATCAAGAAAATCAAAAAGAAAACTTAGCTTTGCTTAGTCCACTACACAAAATAGATGTCGATTTACCTTTAGTTCATGACCCGATTCATTTGCGAACTTGGGCCAAGTTATCTGCACGGGTAAATGCTTCTATCCGCCTCTATCGTCAATCGATGCAAGATGGTTTAGTTGCTGATGGGCATCAAATTCAGATGCGGAGTAATGCTGTTCATAATAATATTATTCGAGATTTACGCCTTGCATTTTTGGCAACTGATGCCGATGATTTAGCTACCCGCAGAAGATTAGTTTTAGAAATTGTCAAAGTTCAAAAAGATTGGGCGCAAAGCCGTCAAAAGGCTAAAGAAATTAAACGCAAAATTAAAGATATTAAGCAGCAAAATCAACTATCGGTAGCCACATCTGTAGCTAATGCTAATGATATCGATTATGTAGAATATGAGCAACTATTAGGAAAGCATTCTCAAACTGATGGAGAACGTAACCAAATTAATAAATATGTTCTTAGACAAAGGTATGGTGTAGAAGTTACTCCTTGGCTGAAATTGCAAGATGAACAAGGATATTATCGTCAATTGTTAATTCATTATTATCTAACTCACGAAAGCGAATATTTTCACATCCGAGATCAACAAGAATGGCATCAACAATTGTCTTGGGGTGAGGGGAAAGTTTTTCTACCAGATTTAAAAACTTACACACTAAAAGTTGAAGCAATGAGAGCTTTGGGAATGCTTCAGTTTCTCGAAGCAGGACGAGAGTTTACCGAGAGTAATCCAGATTTAATTATGCTTAAAAATATTGTTTTTCAGCATAGTAAGCATATTAAAAGAGCGCTTGGTATTAACTTAGTTGGGGAAAAAAAGCAGGTTTCGGCAATAAAAATACTCAGCCGACTCTTAAATTTGTTGGGCTTGAAACTAAAGCGGGTAAATGAGGTTTATAAAATCGACCTAGAAACGCTTTATGATGGCAGGGAGAGAATATTTGCTGTTTGGCATCAACGGGATGAGTTGATGCTGGCTCATGTTAAGAGTGTTGGCTATGAGTTGCCTGATTATTCTTCAGACTGGAAGTTTGAAATTATTCAAGCCAAGCCTCATACCGCAGTAGTCAAGGAAGAGGTAGCTATCTCTGGGTGACAGCTAACATGAAGTGCAATAGCGGTCTTTAGGGACTTCCCAATTTCTACTTTGCCTTCACCCGCGCCTGCTTCACCATTGCAATGAGAGTTTGATGAGCATCTTCTGCATCTACCAAAACACGATCAAACTGAATGCGAACTGGTACAGCTTCACCATTGACTTGCGCTGTCAAATCCATACCTTGTGCATCAATTGACAACATTTTTGCTGCGATCGCATCTGTTACACCACCAAAAGTTTTAGCATAAAGAACTATGGCATCAGCATGATCGTCATTCATGTGCTGGCAGATGCGCGAACTAATCTCAGCAGAAAAATCCTTAGACATTGTTGAGGTAAAAAGTTATAAATACAGCAGCATTTTAGATTTTAAGCTAACGCGAGTGGAATTTGCTAATTTTCTTTCTTAGCACTAAAGACCATCTACATTACTGTATGTTCATCATTAATAATATTTATTTCTGGAATAATAATTAAATTAAAATAAAACTTAGTTCAGTATTTTTACCTTTCATTACGGAAAGCAGACAGCTTAAACTGTAGCAGAAGTATTAGCCAAACTATTGAAGCTAAGAGACAATGAGCGAAACTAGCCCCAGACGAATAGTAATTGGGGATGTACATGGACATTATGAAGGTTTGATGACTTTGTTGGAGGCGATCGCCCCCATGTCAGACGATCAAATCTATTTTTTGGGAGACTTAATCGATCGCGGGCCTCATAGCTCACAAGTAGTTAATTTTGTCAAACGACATAACTACCCATGTTTGCTGGGAAATCATGAGCAGATGTTATTAAATATTCTGACTGATGAAAGAACTTCCTCCCCGACGATGCAAGCGTGGTTGTACAGTGGAGGGCAAGCTACCGTAGCCAGTTACCACGAGGCTTCAATCCCTGATGACCATCTGGATTGGTTCAAGAGTTTGCCTACATATCTCGACTTGGGGGATATTTGGTTAACTCATGCTGGGGTTGACCCTTCCAAGTCGGTGACAGAACAAACTGCCGATCAACTGTGTTGGATACGAGAGGAATTTCACAGCATCGAAAAACCCTACTTTCCAGATAAGCTTATTATCATCGGTCACACGATTACTTTTACTTTGCCTGGTGTTTCTCCTGGGAAACTTGCACAAGGACAGGGATGGCTAGACATAGATACTGGTGCTTATCATCCCCGGAGTGGCTGGTTGACTGGACTGGATGTAACGAATAACCTGGTTTATCAAGTTAACATTTTTAAAAACTATCTCCGTACCCTCCCTTTAGAAGAAGTTGTAATTACCGTTAATCCAGCCAAAATCAAAGTTGATCGTCGCAATAAGAATTGAATAATATTCGAGATGAGGTGGAGGGAAAGATGTGGAAGATTAGGGAGACAAGGGGAGTAAGCAATTCCCAATTCCCAATTCCCCATTCCCCATTCCCCATTCTCTCAAGACTTTACTAATGGTCGAATATTAGCTTTATAACTAGCATTATCCAACCCATAATTTCCATTACTAGGTTGGGAGTTAATTGCACGTCTGAGGGCATCAATGCGATCGCTAGTTCCGGGGTGTGTACTCAAAAATGTTGGTGCAGAACCCTTTCCAAGCAGCTTTTTCATAAACGAAACCATTGCAGACTGGGCGTAACCAGTGCGTGTCAAAGTTCGTAGTCCTCTTTGATCGGCCTCAAATTCATTGTTACGACT
This sequence comes from Nostoc sp. TCL240-02, assembly GCF_013343235.1. GTDB lineage: Bacteria > Cyanobacteriota > Cyanobacteriia > Cyanobacteriales > Nostocaceae > Nostoc. The sequence goes on from NZ_CP040094.1 coordinate 664,288, forward strand.
GCGGGGTAAGTCTCGCGCTAACTGGACACCAATTTGCACCGCCGTACTTCGATCTAAGCCTGCTGCTGTTAATAGACCACTTTCGAGCGCTTTTTGTTGCATCTGCTTGACTACGTGTTTCCCACCAATGTGACCAATTTCATGGGCAAGTACACCTGCTAGTTCCGCTTCATTGTCTGCGGTTTTCAGCAAACCCGTATGAACATAGACATAGCCACCCAAGGTAGCAAAAGCATTAATACTGTCATCCTCAACAACCTGAAAGGTATAAGGAAGATTCGGGCGATCGCTATTGACTGCTAAACGCCGACCAACTTGTTCCACATAACGATTAACTTCGGGATTACGGTAAAGTCGCACTTGACTGCCAACTAATTCCTGATTAATCTGCTTACCAAGATCAACTTCTTGGTTAGGGGATATATTAGAAAGCTGAAATGCCTGAACTCCTTGGAGTAGAAGAGGCAAGAAATCTAAAGCTCTTCCAGGTACGGGTGTAATCAGGCACAGGCTCATGGCAACTACCACTGAAATTAAAGGATAAAACCAGCTACGCCGCCACACTCGGTAATTTGCAACAAAAACTTTCCAATTGAACATAATAAGCTCTGAATATTATTTTGGGAGGACATAAAATAATCGGACAAATTATGAGACGGATTTAGAGGATTCTAAGTTGCATTCTTAACTCAATAGCAAATGAGTTGTGATACAGCTAATGCTTACGCAAATCTACCGAATTTTGGTGGACTAGAGATTCCCTCTACAGATAGGCTTAAACACTAGATATTACTTTCTGGGCGCATCAGTCTGAACGGGTAAAAGTTTCAGGGTTAGCTACCACCCCTGCTAACTTACGAAACTCGTGATAAACTGTCGCATAACTGCAACGCCCAGCCGCTTTGAGTTATTACCAAATAGGAAAAATTGCCGTTTTCATCGAAAGCCTTCTTCCTACAATCAATTACTTCGCTATTACCTCGGAAAAATTTTTATGGCTATTTTAGATTCAAAAGGTCGCTTGTTCGGCAAAATCAACCTCTTAGATTTAGGTGCTGCACTGGTAATTCTGCTAGTGATATTCGGCATCTTTGTCTTTCCTGGAACTTCTGGTTCTGTTGCCCAAGTTGGTGCGAAAACAATACCTATAGAAGTAGACTTAGTAGTTCGTGGCTTGAATGTCCGTGACCCTGAGCAATTATTTAACCAAGGTTTAAAAAAAGGTGGAAAGACTAATGTGATTATCCGCAATCAACCTTATGGGCAGATTGAAATTAAATCCATTCAACAGCTACCTAGAACAGTCAATGTTTTCCAACCTGATGGCAGTGTCAAAGAATTACCAGATCCAAAAACCAACAATTTTAGTACAGATTTGCTTTTGACTTTAGACGGTAAAGCCCAGGTTACTGACAATGGACCCGTTCTAGGTAACAGTAAAGTTAAAATTGGAATGCCATTTGAGTTAGAAGGCTTTAACTACAACTTCAATGCAACTGTTATTGATATCAGATTAAAAGACAAATAACATTCATCTGTTCATCTTCAAAAAAGAGGCTGATAAACCGAAGTTACTGTAATCTAAAAAACTTCGGTTTATCAGATTCATTAATCTAAATTTTAACTAATTAGCAGCTCTTGCTTGAAACATTAAATACGTTCCTCCTAATCCTTCTACAATTGTGCGTGTATTGGCAATCATCATTTTCTGATAAGTATCTGCCTCGGTTCCTGGTTCACCAAGCCCCTCAACGTATAACTTCCTATTAGAAATTTTCACTTCAGCAACTTTCGCTACAGATTGAAGTGAATTCTCGTTAGTTGCCGCGTCAGAAAAAATTGTTGAGACTTGAGTTTGTTTAATATTTGCAACCAAATTTTTCATTCGTGTTGCTGTTATGTTTTCGTCAGTACTAATACCTTGTAATCCTGCTGCTAATGGAATATTGTATGCTTTAGCATAATAACTCAGTGCATTAGATGTTGTAACTAACTTACGTTCTTTGGCAGGAATACTCGTAATTCTTGACTTAATCCAACTATCTAGTTGAGTGAGTTCATTTGTAATTTTTTTGGTATTGCTGTTATAAGTTTCTGCATCATTAGATTCTAACTTTCTTAGATTACTATTAATTACCTCCACCATTCTGATAGCATTCTTGGTGTTGTGCCAAAGATGAGGATTAATTAAATTCTTGCCGTCTTTCTGAAATTTCTGTGGCTTAGATACCGCAAGTTGCCCAACGGCTATTTTCGGTACAGTGTTTTTAGTCGCTTTAATTAATTTGATCAGATTTGGTTCTAAATTATAGCCACTATAGAGAATAAGATTAGCTTGCTCAATTGCTCTACGATCTTCCGGCTTTGGTTTATAAGTATGAGGATTGGCACTAGGGTCAATTAAGCACGTCAGGTTAACTGTATTCCCGGCAACTTGCTTGGTTAAATCACATAGTACACTTGTTGTTGCTACAACTTGAGGAAGATTCTCATCTACCGGGGTGGTAGTTTGAGTGAATGCAGTTCTTGCAGCTTGATTTCCACACCCAACAAATCCAATTGTCAAAGCAATAAAAATGGCTCGGAAGGAATTAGTTGATGGTAATTTTTTTGACATCCTCACCTTCTACTGGATATAGAGAAAAAGTAATCATTATTAGTAACGAATTAGTGAAATACCAGGGATAAGCCTTCAACAAGAAGGTTAAGGGAAGAGGGGCAAGCCATCGACTAGGAAAATTGTATAAGGGAAGAGGAATTAATAGACTCTTTCCTTTCCCACTTTCCTTGTCTCCACCGCAAATCCAGCAATTTGAAGCACTGGTAAGGTTTTGCAAGCAAAATGTTAGTGAACTTCACGCTACAGACTGGAAAACTGGTAGAGGTAATAGCACAATAATAAAGGCGATGCTGAGGAACCTTTAATAAGGAGTGTTGTTATCTCACAGGATGTTGAAGGGGCTATGCCATTGTGCTTAGATGCCGCAAAGGTCGCAAATTGACTAGGATTATCAGGTTAAGGAGTGAAACGTAGTAAAACTGGGGCTTTTTAAGCATACGGGTTGATTTCGCAAACCGAGTCATGAATCTAAGGCAATTGTAGCTGTGGTTTTGCCAGGTGTGGGCATATAGTTGTTACAAAATTGGTGAATTGGCGATTTTCTGGTTCATCCCCAAAAAAATCTAAAATCTAAAATTCGTAGTCAAGTATATAGAACAATTCCGCAAAGCTGATATTGGTGAAGATAAACAATGGTAATTTTAGTTATCCTCGTTAATACCCTCATTTCGTTGATACTACTCTATGTGGCTTGGCGAGTGTGGCAACTCAAGCGGCAGCTAGCATACATAGCAGATACGTTAACTCTTTATGAAAGTTGTACTCATACAGTATTAAATAAAGCACCAGAAAATATTTATCTCAGTCAGGAGAATATTTATAACTTACGGCAGAAAAATCAAGCACTAAAAATGCAAATCCAACAAGTGCGACAAATTATCAGTCTACTTTTACAAGGACAGCAAATTTGGCAGCGTTATTTTCGCAGGCTAGAGTTAATATCCAGGAAAAGAAATGTTGCCAAATGAGTTATGTCAAGTTCACATGAACATTTATAATTAGGGCTGACACAAAGGTACAAAGATACAGAGGGAAAGGAACCCAGGGAGTTTTGAATCATAAGTAATTAATGGTTTTAATGTTTAATGAATAAAAGCAACATTTTTGGCTGATATTTTGTCAGGATAGATTAACTGAATAAAATCGGTGAGCCTTACAAGGAGAGAAAACACACCTAAAATAGGTGTAAGGAGAGAAACAACAATATGTCTAATAACCGTTCTGGAGTATTTATTGGCGGTTTGATGCTGGGAGCTACCATCGGTGCTTTAACTGGTTTGCTCGTGGCTCCACGTACAGGGCGCGAAACGCGTAAAATCTTGAAGAAATCTGCCAATGCTATCCCAGAATTGGCAGAAGATTTATCAACGAGTGTGCAAATCCAAGCGGATCGTCTCTCTGCCAGCGCACTACGAAACTGGGATGAGACTTTAGATCGATTACGGGAAGCGATCGCAGCAGGTGTAGATGCTAGTCAGAAGGAAAGCCAAATCTTAAAGCGGCAAACATCACCTGAAGACTCAGATTATCTTCCCCAGCAATTAGAACGCTCATAAATGACATTACCGTGATTGACCCCCTGTTTTGGTTGGGACTCTCCTTACTTCTAGTCGCCACAAGCTTGACTGCGGTTTTAGTGGCGGCCATACCCGCTTTGCAAGAGTTAGCACGCGCTGCTCGCAGTGCAGAAAAGCTATTTGATACACTCTCACGAGAGTTACCGCCCACTCTAGAAGCTATTCGCGTGACTAGTTTGGAAATAACTGACTTAACTGATGATGTTAGTCAAGGTGTCAAAAATGCCAGTCAAGTAGCCAAACAAGTCGATCAAACCCTCGATAGTGCAAGAATTCAGGCTAAAAATCTGCAAGTAGGTACACGCAGCATTTTTGTTGGCGCGAAAGCTGCTTGGAGAAACTTCACACGCCCAAAACCGACGAGGCGAAATAGCGATCGCTTGTCAAGTAATGAACAACCACCACTAACGTTGCGAGAACGAGAAGTGCTAAGGCAAGAAAATCGCCGCATAAACACAGAAGTATACCGTGCTAATGACGGGTACAACGACGCTGCTAACTGGGAAACCAATTTTGATGACGAAGATTGAATTGGGGATAGGGTATGGGAACTAGGAGGGGCTAAGGAAAGAAGCCGGGGAGCAGAGGACAAGAGACAAGGGGGAGAATAAAAATTATCTCTTTCTCCTCTGCTCCCTGCTCCCTACCCCTCTGCATCTTGTGCCCTATTCCCAAAAACGCTTTGCTTTGATCCCTTAGATTAGAGTAAAGTAAACAAGTGTAAAGAACTATCATTTTTCCCGTACTCTTTTAAAACAACTTGTTCACCTCTACCGTTGATATTTGTATAAAAACGTCCATGCAATCTTGTTTTTGGCGACGAATTCTGCTATCTATCGCAGTCTTTTTTCTGGCTGGGTCAATTTGGGTGATGAATTCTCCCCCAGCATTGGCTTATGACAATCCTGAGTTACTCCCTGACACCTTTACCCCAGTTGTAGACTTAGCTAAATCTCTGCCTGTGCTGCAAGAAGAAAAGCTTGTCAAAGATTTAGAACAGTTTGAAGCCGATACAGGCTGGAAACTGCGAGTATTGACCCAGTATGACCGCACCCCAGGCCGGGCAGTTATAAAATATTGGGGTTTGGATGAAAAAAGCATTTTACTAGTTGCCGATTCTCGTGGCGGTAACATCCTCAGTTTTAGCGTCGGGGATGCTGTTTATGAACTTTTACCCAGAACATTCTGGATAGAACTGCAAACTCGCTTCGGTAATTTGTACTTTGTGCGCGAACAAGGCGAAGACCAAGCCATTCTGCAAGCTTTAGAATCTGTTAAAGGCTGTTTACTCAAAGGTGGTTGCAATGTTGTTCCTGGACTACCACGAGAGCAATGGATTCTCACCTTGATTACCTCAGTTATTGGTGGGATAATTTGTGGATTTGCAGCTCAACCCCGCGAGAAAGGACAAGTTTTTGCTTGGCAATGGGCTTTAATTTTCTCACCTTTATGGGGGATCTTATTTATTGCCTTTGGTATTGGGCCAGTGGTGACACGTACAAGCGACTGGCTACCTCTAGTTCGCAATATCTCTGGCTTTATTATCGGTGTCTTGGTTGCCTACTTATCTCCTGTTTTCAGCCGACCTTCTTCTAGTAATGAGTTATAAGTGCTGAGTTAGGAGTTATGAGTTTTTAATTAACTCCTAACTCCTAACTCCTAAATCCCTGAAGCTGATAAGCTGAAAGCTAATATTTAAGAAGCTCAAGAAAAATGGAATGGCACGTAACTGATGCTCAAAGTTTAGCAATCATTGATAATGAAATTGAAAATCATGTATTTTCACCCGCAGAATATGAGATTGTGCGTCGGGTAATATACTCTACAGCTGACTTTGAGTATAAGTCTTTGATTCGTTTCTCTGAGCGTGCCTTACAAGCAGGAGCAGCAGCATTAGCCGCGCGTACCACGATTGTGGTAGATGTCCCGATGGTCCAAGTAGGTATTGCATCTGAGATTCAAAACACCTTTGCTAATCCGGTGTATTGCAGTATGGAAGCTCTGACACGCCCTCAAAAAGAAAAAACTCGGGCAGCATGGGGAATTGAAACCTTAGCAAAGCGTTATCCAGAGGGCATTTTTGTGATTGGTCAAGCGCAAACAGCACTAACAGCACTAGTTGATTTAATTGAGGCTGAGGAAATTAGACCTGCTTTGATAATTGCGACTCCAGTAGGATTTGTCAATGTTGATGAAGCGAAAGGGCGTTTACAAGACTCCTTAGTGCCCCATATTACAATTGAGAGTCGCAAAGGTAATGCAGTTGTAGCAGCTGCGATCGTTGATGGATTGGTAGATTTGGCTTGGCAAGCTTATGGACAAGATGGAAATCGGGGGAGCTAAGAAAGTCGACTCTATTGTATTTTGTATTCAAAAGAGCATTCAAAATCACTGAATATCCTGATATTTTTATTAAGTAGTCCCGAACAAGGAGTCGTTTCTTGTGGTAATTACAGGTTTCAACTTAAGTGCATACTTTGCAGTTCCCTTAGTATTGGGTATTTTGGCTAAGGGAGAAAATATAAAAGTATCTTTAGTTGAAAACGTCCATCAAGTATCCACTAACAATGAAATGATCCTATCCAGTAGCCAGCTAATCAGCATTAGGACGACACCGAAAACATACTATGTTAGTGGTACTGGAAACGACAAAAATAGTGGACTCTCCAATTCATCTCCCTTTAGGACAATTCAAAAGGCAGCAAATTTAACCAACCCTAGGGACACCGTACTGATTATGAACGGAGTGTACAGGAATGCAAGCCCAAATGGGCAGGTAGTATCTATTACTCGCTCTGGAAAAGCAAATGCATGGATTAAGTTTAAAGCATATCCTGGGCATCATCCGAAAATTAAGCACAATGGATGGAATGGAATTTTGATTCACAATGGAGCGTCATATATTGAGATAAATGGGCTTGAAGTCATAGGGAACAATGACAATGTAACCCTTGATTATGCAATGAGTCAGAAAACTAACAAACTAAACCCTCTGACAAATGGAAACTGCATCAATGTGGACGGACGAAAAAATGGTCATACTCACCATATACGTATTGTCAACAACAAGGTACACAAGTGTGGAGGAGCAGGCATTTCAACCATTGAATCAGACTACGTGACAATAAATAATAACGTGGTGTTCGATAATGCCTGGTACAGCGTTTATGGTTGCAGTGGTATTTCGATGTTGAGCAATTGGAATTTTGACAACAATCGGGGATACAAGATGTTTGTAACCAACAACAAGACCTATAACAATCGTATGTTCATCCCTTGGATTGCAGTCGGAAAGATCACAGACGGTAATGGTATTATTATCGATACTTCAAGAAATAATCAGAATAACTCAAAGTTGGGTGTATATAAAGGACGCACTTTAGTTAAAAACAATCTTACATTTAATAATGGTGGTTCAGGTATTCATACATTTTTAAGCGATCGGATTGATATTGTAAATAATACTGCTGTTTTAAATAATCAAAGTCCTGAAATTAAAGATGGGCAAATATTTGCTAATGTATCATCTGATGTCAGGATTTTAAGGAATATTCTTTATGCTTATCCTGGCAAACCTGTTAATAGTAGTAATAAAAACAAAAACGTTATTTATGATTACAATATATACCTTAATCGTTCTAAGGTAAGTATTAAGGGAACTCACGATATTATTGCAGACTTACAGTTTTTAAAAAAGTATCCCACTCTAGAAAAAATATCTGGCAATTGGAAATGGCGACTAGATAAACAAAATCCGCCTATGCAAACTTATGTAGAGCCTGATTTGTTAGGTTTTGCTTGTGGGTCTGTTACCTATCGTTTAAAAGGGAAACTCATCAAAGTGGGATGCTCTCGTTAGCAAACTGATTACATCATCCTGTCTCCTTTACCAAATTTTGGATTTTGGATTGAAAGATTTAAAATTCAAAAAAGTTTAAAGTCTCCGAATTTAAACGCGAGAATAAATTTAAAAATTAAAAATTATTTATTCAAGCCTTAGCATTGACAGCATAGGATCAATCTAAAATCCAAAATTGTTTGACTTCTTTTTCAATCCTCGGCTCTACGACGGCGACGACGCGGTTTTTGTTGTTGGTCTTCACGCAAGCGACGACCGACTTCGTTAAAGAAATCCCGCCGTAGATAAGGATAATCACTAATCCACAGGTCACGACTGGGAATGTATATATCGCTGAATTGTTCAATACTGCTTAAATCTGCACGATTTGACAGCACTACCATTTCGGCAATTTGACCGCGAGTAATAACTTTGTGAGCAGGACGTAATGGTGCTACAAACTCAATGGTAAATCCTGTTTCATCACCTACTTCTAAGTTAATTTGTTTTTCTCGGTTTTCCACAATCACCAGTTCACCTTTGCTGTTGACTGTTTCTTGTTTACCCATCAACTGGTCTGTGATCCACCAATCTAGCACCCGACCACGGAAGAAGCCGCCATACTTATAACGGCGGCATTGCAAATTCCGCATACTTGCTTGAAACACTGGATACCACAGCCAAAAAAAAGCGCTAATTACCCCCAGCACAAATACTATTGAAGCAAACTCAAGTTTAAAAACGACTGTCACAAGCAATACAACAACTACGGCAACTACAGAAATTAATAGCCGTTGCAAAAAATTTGAAAACTTTCCCCAATAGTATTTGTACTGCAAACCAGTGGCAATTAGGGGGATAACTTGTTCAAATTTCTGGCGAGTCAGTGGTACTAACATGAGTGCTGAGTGATGAATGCTGAATAGTGTATTTAAAGTCTAAAGTATCTTTTCTAATCCATATACTAACGACTTTAGCGCTAAGACTTTGCGAATCGCTAGTAGCACTCCTGGCATATAGCAAGCGCGATCGCTCGTATCATGTCGTAAAGTATAAATCTGTCCTGCTGCGCCAAAAATAACTTCTTGATGAGCAATCAATCCTGGCAAGCGCACGCTATGAATTCTAATCCCTTCATCTGCTATACTACCCCTCGCCCCTGGTAATTTCTCCGTCTCTTCTACAAGAGCAGGGTTAAAAGTTTTACCCAATTCTCCTAGTAACTGCGCCGTTTGAATAGCAGTACCACTGGGAGCATCAGCTTTTTGGTTGTGATGCAGTTCGATAATTTCCAGATGGTCAAAATATTTTGAGGCTGCGATCGCAGCTTGTTGCAACAGTACCATCCCAATGGAAAAATTAGGAATAATTAGACAACCAGTGCTAGCTTTGTCGGCAAAGTCTGCCAAGTCTTGAATTTGTTCTGGACTTAACCCAGTGGTGCCAACTACAGGACGAATACCGTAAGCGATCGCACTACGAATATTGTCATAAACTGAATCGGGATGAGTAAAGTCTACAATCACCCCTGGAGGAGATTGTCTATCGCCAGCCACATACCCCAACATCGGTTCCAATTGATTGGTAATTGGCACTTCCAGAGGTTGGCTTAAACCTGCCAATTCTCCAGCGTCTTTATCTTGATGTTCCAAACTGTGGTCAATTGCACCCACTAGTTTTAAGTCAGGCGCTTGTGCCACCGCCTTAATTACCTCACGGCCCATTTTACCAGCAGCACCATTGACGATAACCGGGATAGGAGCTTGATTTGTCATAGGTCGAGAAATACTTTTTGAGCTAACAAAAGAATTGTAAAGACTTTAGCGATCTAGTAGCTAGCTTCTCAAATCTCTGGCTTAATTCCGACTACCTTGATTGATGCAGCTAATCCCTCAGTTTTCTAACTCTAAAGCAGATCGGTTATCATTTTCATTCCACTATCTTAGCCAGTAACCCGTTTTATTTTGCCTATTTCGTTTACCCCATCTCTAAAAAAATCCTATACTCTGACTGATAAGTATTTCTTATGACAACTGTCAGAATTTTTTGTCAAGCCTAGTTGACTATTTGTAATATTTCTGTTAAATTTATTTACATAACTTAGCAATAACTAAACTTAACTGTCTAACTAGTATTAGCTAATAAAAAGAGATTTCGGTATAGCTATATTTCATCGACATTTGGACTTCTCCCATTTACCTCGGCTATCAAGTCGGGGTTTTTTATGTTCTCAATTAGCTCTTTCTTTCTTTAATAATAGTTACTCACCGTTCGCCTAATAGAGAATTAATTTGACGAAATAAGGGATATGTAAAGAAACATGCTTTCCAAAATGTCATCAAAAAAATTGTTTAACAAGCTACAGAAATTCTGTGCTAACACCGAGTCGAAGGGTTATTTGGTTTCGAGCATGAATGCCATTACGCGAACGGTGAGTTACTAACCTCGTTGAAAACCCTTTGCTGGCTTTGCTTGTCCTTTACCCTTTGGTTTAGATTTGTTAACTTCTCCTAAAGCTTCCTGAAATAAATTATGCAAATGTATAGGTACACTGGCAATATCTGGTAGCTCTGGCTCAATCGGTTTGTGGAATTCTTGCAAAAGCACATCCAAGTCGCTTTCAAGGTGAAACTCTGGACGTTGCAGAACTATTTGCAACACATTTTCTAATTGAGTTGGATATTGTTGCGCTAGTCGATGCCAAATAAAGGCATTAATACTTTTATCTTCGAGATAGTAGCGAATTAGTTTTTCCGCCCCTTGAACACTTTGCCAGTCTTCTGCTGATAAGATTGCTTGTACCTTACTATATGTTGGTAAAAACATTTGTCCCCAACGGGGATGAGAAAGAGCCGTTACCTGTTCTGCTTTCTTGAGTTCGGCAGGTAAATCAACCTTTGGCATAACCATTTTGCTATTACCGCTTTTGCTGTTCAACATCTGAGAGACTACATTAGAATCAGCGCCAAACTCTTGTACCGCTGCCTTGATTTCCTCGTCTCCAATGCCAGCGGCTTCTGCCACTTCCGCCAAGGATTTGGAAGTATCAATTCCTGCGGCTGCGAAGGTTTTTTCAGTAATTATTCCTTGAAATTCCGCGATTTTCTTATTAAGATGGTATCCAGATAGGGTGATTTCATCAGTACCAAAAAAGTCTACAAACTGCTGATGATATTGTTCTACTGACTGCCAAGCTTCTTCTAGCAAGTCTGGAGCATCGCTGTAAAGATTACTTTTATAGTTTTCTTTGAAATTGCCGATTGCTACAGCCAGTTTTGGTTTACCTAATTTACCCATTATTGTATAGGGCCCAGACAACATCCAGTAGCTATCGGTAACAGGAGAAATGCGAGTTAGTAAAATTTCTCCTATTTTCAACCGAGATATTGCCTGTAATGTTTGGGTATTATTAGGCTTGACAACGTAGCATTTATCGGTCAACCAGTTAGTCAATTCAAAGCCATCAGGTAGGATGTTAGTAATGGCAAATAAACCAATAAAACTATGATGCCAGCTTTTGATCAGATTGCGATCGCTTTCTTCTAAATCTGGATGGCTTTCGACAAACAACTCTAATGGAGACTTATCACCGACTTTCCCTGCTGTTAGAAAGCTATCAATGATTAAGTCCTGCTGTGTACTATCCCCACTTCCACGGCGCAACTGTTCTGCTGCATAAGTTTCCAGTGCTTGTGCCAGTTCGCCTTCAGCATCAAGGACAAAATCAACTAAGGCTTGTTTTAATTCGTGCGATCGTTCTAATATGACATCCACAAGTTAATCTCTCGGTGCAACAGATGTAGATTATAGCGTTTGAGAGAATTACAGCATCTAGCAATAGCTAGATTTATGGTTGCCTGTACTTAGCAGATTTTACCCAACTCCTGGCTGGGAGCGAAAGAGGAATAACCCTATTTTGTCAATCTCGGATAAATCTAAGGAGTTTTCGACGTTACAGTCAATGAAGTATAGCGTTATCTAAGCTACTGAGGTACACCCAAATATTTTTTCCCAAGCTTTAGTAGCTTAGATAACATATCTCACCATTATCGAGAACCGCTATCAGGTTTTAACCCACTTTCATGAAAGCGGGATTATCCCTTTTAATCTTGTCTTCACATATGACCGTTTTTACGTAAAATTTTTATACAAACATATATCATCTGTATATTTTAAAGTGTGTAATTATTGAGAAAGTGAGGTAAGTGTACCTAACTCGGTAAAATTAAGACAAAAGCTCCCAGTGAATGGGCTACGGTTTAGCTTCTTTAACAAACTAGATATTATTGAGATGCCCGAAAGCTAATGACTGAAGCGATCCAAATCGGTAATCGTACAATCACAGCGAGTGAGCTGATTTCCTTGCTAGGAAATTACCAAATGCTGCCACAGTTGCAGAGAGAATTGATCATCGATGAGGCCATAGAGCAAAATTCACGCTCCGAGAAGATAGCAATAGAGTGTACAGATGAGGAAATAGCCCAAGCCAAACAGCAGTTTTACGTTGAAAAACAGTTCAAAAATGAAGAAGACATCCAGGCTTGGATGACACATCAAGGGCTGACTACCGAACAGCTAGAAGTTATTACAACTCGTAAGCTTAAAATTGAAAAATTCAAGCAAGCCACTTGGGGTAATAAACTGGAATCCTACTTTTTTCAGTCCAAAGCAAAACTGGACAAAGTCATTTATTCCCTACTGCGAACCCAGGATGTGGGAATTGCCCAAGAACTTTACTTCCGAATTCAGGCAAAAGAAAATTCTTTTGCTGACTTGGCGCGTGAATATTCGCTCGGGCCGGAAGCCCAAACTGGCGGCTTAGTAGGTCCGATTGAACTGAATGCATTACATCCGGTAATGGTGCAAATGCTATCTAGCAGTCAACCAGGCCAGATATTGCCCCCTACCCGCATCGCCGAGTGGTTCGTGATTTTGCGGCTGGAAAAATTTATCCCCGCACAACTAGATGAATTTATGAAAGTCCGACTACTGAATGAACTCTTTGAAACTTGGTTACAAGAACAGCAAAAGCAAATCATGTCTGCACCACAAGGGGAGAAGGTCACAGGAGGACAGGGAGAGTGCGATAAACCTTAACGAATCAGAGTATGGGATTGATTCTCAACCTCCCATACTTGGCTTGCATAATTTTGACGACGAAACAGAGCTACTACGAGG